>DASSDE010000058.1:0-2658 GCA_035697365.1 Kribbella sp.
TCACCCTGGCGCTGCAGGGCGGTCGCCTCGGTATCGATCCGGCGCACCAGGACCATGTCCCGGTAGAAGCCCTTGATCGCCTCGTCGTCGAGGTCGAAGGAGTAGTCCGGATGCTCGACGCGCTCGCCTTCAGGCGTCAGGAGCTGGACGAACTCGACCTCTTCGGAGGCCTGGGGCGGACTCACCAGCGCCTTGTGGGGCGCGAACACTTCCGGGGCAGGGCCCGGCACCGACTCACTCACATGCACTCCTCGGGTTCGAGCGCGGGATCGCCGCGACCGCAACGTTGCACGGGGCCGGCCTGCCCGGCCGGATGTGGCTGTCGCAGGTTGGTCCGCGTGATTCCAGGGGTTGATGCACTGCTGGCAGTGGACCTCCTCACCGGTCTCACTCCCATCTTGCCGGACACCGTACCGACCAGGTGCCTGATCCGCTAACTGTCTGGACTCCGGCGGGTACGGCGGTACCGAAATGGGTCTCGCATTGAGACACCAGTCCATCAACTGGTCCCATCCGCACGCTCATCTTACAGAGATCCGCCGATCTCGACGAGAAGTGTCACAAATACGTCTCGACCTGGCGGGGTTGGCTGGATCCCGCCGCGCCGTGGCCGGAAATCGCCTTGTGCGGCCGCCTCCTCCGGACCTAGCGTAAGCATCGTTCTTGCAAGACACCCCTGACACCTCCAGGATGGATGCGATGGCGACTGCCGCCCCGGCCGGAGTGGTCGAGACCGGTTCCCGGCCGGCCTCCGGCGCGATGATCTGGACCGCACTCGGGGTCGTGTACGTCGTCTGGGGTTCGACGTACCTGGCGATCCGGGTCGTCGTCGAGGCCGAGATCCCGCCGATGCTCGGGATGGCCACCCGCTTCCTCACCGCAAGCGCGCTGATGGCGATCGGCCTCGCCCTGAAATCGGGATGGCGGCGACTGCGGATCACCCGCCGGGAGGCGATCGGCGCGGCTACCGTCGGTATCCTGCTGCTTGCCCTCGGCAACGGCGCGGTGGCGATCGCGGAGCAGACCGTCCCGTCCGGGCTGGCGGCGCTACTGGTCGCCGCGATCCCGCTGTGGCTGATGCTGCTGCGGGTCGGCGGCGGCGAACGTCCGCGGGCGTTGACCTGGATCGGCGTACTGATCGGGTTCGGTGGGGCCGCACTGCTGGCGTTGTCCGGTGGCAACACGAGCGCGAAACCGCTGTCGGTGGCAATCCTGGTCGTCGGCACGATCTGCTGGGCAACCGGCTCGCGGTACGCGCCCCGGCTCGGCCTCCCCCGCGACCCGTTGGTGACGGCGCTCTACGAGATGGTCTTCGGCGGTACGGCGATGGTGCTGCTCGGCGTACTGCGGGGCGAACCGGGGCGGTTGCACCTCGATCGGATCCACGGCTCCGGGTGGATCGGGCTGGCGTACCTGGTGGTGTTCGGGTCGCTGCTCGCGTACACGGCGTACTCGTATCTGCTTGCGAATGCACCGATCTCTCTGGTCGGGACGTACGCGTACGTGAACCCGGCGGTTGCGGTGTTCCTCGGCTGGCTGATCCTGAGCGAACCGCTGACCTGGCAGATCCTGCTCGGCGGTGCGGTGATCATCGTCGGGGTCGCACTGGTGGTCACCTCGGAGCGCCGGCGGTCGGCTCGCGGGTCGGCCGACTGACCGGTAAATGGGAAAGACCCGGGCCCTAGGGACCCGGGTCTCCCACCGCTGCCGATGCGCGCGGCAGCGGGTCTGGCTGCCGGTCGCGCCCTGCCCCGAAAAAACACGGCACGAAACTCCGGCAATGGTTCCAAATTGTTCCGACGAATCGTGCTATTGCCAATTCGGCAGCCACCGAGTCCACCGAAACAATCTTGCGATCCGTCACCCGCGCTGACTCAACGACGTATCTGCAGCGCGGTTACGGGCGCCTCCGTCTCAACTTCCGCTCGCCGAGATCACTGTTGCATCAGGGAAAATAGTTGACGAAAAAGTTTGTAACCGGCCGTGCCAGGTGTCGTTAGCACTAAGACGAATCCGTCAAACCCGAAAGGAAACCTGGCATAATGCAGGTAACTCGTAAGATCGTCGCGGCCGCGGCGGTGGCGACGGTCGCCACCCTCGGTCTGGCAACCGTTGTGAGCGCCAACGTTCTCGACGACGCCCAGCAGAAGGCCCAGGGCACGGGCCTGGCCGACGCGGTGTCCGCGGCGAGCAAGGGCGGCTACGACCAGGGCCACGCGCGCTGGTGGGGCATGCACAAGGACGGCTCGCTGGTCGCCCTCGACCGCAACGACCTCGGTGCGGTTCAGGCCTGCCACAACTTCGGTGCCGGTACCGGCATCGGCGGCACCGTCCCGGCCCAGGACATCACCGGCATCGTCGGCTGGGGCAACAACGGCAACAGCATCACCGCCGTCAAGACCTGCGAGCAGGACAACACGCAGGACCGCAAGTGGTACAAGGCCGACGGCAACGGCGTTGTCTCGGTCAGCGACAACAAGGTCGGCCCGTGGCAGGTCTGCCACAACGAGATCGACGCCACCGGCATCGGCGGCACCGTTCCGCTGACGAACCCGACCGGCATCCTCGGTCTGGACAACAGCGGCAACTCGATCGACTCGCTGAAGACCTGCGAGCAGAGCAACGAGCAGAACAACTGACCCTCCCTGGTCAGTGATG
>DASSDE010000059.1:0-5586 GCA_035697365.1 Kribbella sp.
CACCGGTGACGCCGTGCTGCTGCTGACCGAGGACCTCGGCACGAGCGGCTACCGCGTCGTCGGAACCGAGGTGTCGGACGAGCAGCTCTACGGGGCCACCGAGGTCATCGCCGGCGTCCATGCACATTTCTGGAACGACACCGACGCCGCTCCGCCCCCGGAGCCGTCCGTGACGAGCACTGCGCAGGCCTGGCCGCCGGACGTGATCTCCGGCCACGCCGCGGCGGTGCGCAACGCAGCGGGGACATTCTTCGCGGCGGCGAACGAGCTGGAGCCGGCGGAGCGTGCAGTACTGGATGAGGTGCTGGCAGCGTGGGCACCGCAGTTCCAGGCCCGTGTTGCCGAGCGCCGGAGCCTCACGCTGATCCACGGCGACTTCCATTACCTCGGGAACATCTTCTTCACCGACGGCGATCCAAGGCCCAAGGTGATCGACTGGTCCGAGCTGAAGCCCGGTCTCGGACCACACGACGTCGCGTACTCGCTCAGCGCGCTCCCCGATCGGCAAGGCGATGCGGAGGAGTTGCTGCGGCACTACTGGAAGGCTCTGAACGTGCCGGCATACAGCTGGGAGCTGTGCAGCTGGGACTTCCGGTTCTCGGTCTTCAGCAACCTCTTCCAGGCCGTCTTCCAGCAGAGCGTCCGCTGGTACCGGGCGGCACTCACTGCGATCGACACCTTGGACAGTCGCTCGACGCTGAGCGGTCAGCCCGGCAGCACCTGATCGAGCTGGCTGCGGGACGTGATGCCCAGCTTCGAGAACACCTTGCGCAGGTGGTACTGCACCGTGCGGGCGCTGATGAACAGACGCGTGGCGATCTCCGGGTTGGAGAGGCCGTCGCGCGCCATCCGGGCGATCTGTGCCTCTTGAGCGGTCAGCTCGCTCCGGGCCGGGACGACGCGTTGCTGAGCTGTTCCGCCGGCGGCCCGCAGCTCGCGACGGGCGCGTTCGGCGAACCCGGCCAGCCCCATCGCCTCGAAGGCGCCGTACGCCGTGCGTAGGCGTTCGCGGGCGTCGGCACGACGGCGCTCACGGCGCAGCCACTCGCCGTACAACAGTTGTGCTCGCGCCACCTCGACCTTCAGCCGGGTCTGCTCGAGGTGCTCGATCGCCTCCAGGTACAGGCGTTCGGCGCTCGCGCCCGCACTGATCATCGCCCGCGATCGCGCATGAACGCCGAGCGCCCACGGCGTACCTGTCGCGTTCGCCATGGTGCCGAGGATCTGGCAGGCGCGGTGGGCGGTGTCGATTGCTCCGGTCCGTACCGCAGCCTCCACGAGCTCCGCCGGCGCGAGCATCAGCGACAGCTCGTCGCGTGGGTCCTGGAACGCCCGCTCCGCGGCGTCCGCCGCCTCCTGGTACCGGCCGAGTCCGTTGCCCAGTACCGCGCTCGCCCAGTCCGCGAACGCGACACCGATCCCCTCACCACGCCGCGTCCCGTCCTGCTCCGTGGCCCGCACCATCGCGAGCGTCTCGGCCCGGTCGCCGCGGAACGCTGCCAGGGCCAGCTGCCCGTACGGCGCGAGCTGCCCGCCCGTCGCCTCGTTCGCTGCCTGGACTTCAGCCGTCAGGGTGGCCGCAGCGGACAGGTCGCCGGCGAAGACCGACACGTACGCCAGCGACGTGAGCGCCAGCGCCACGTTGCTCAGTACGCCGGTCTCGCGCGCCAGCTCCACGTGCCGCCGGGACAGCTGCTCCCAGCGGTCCGCGTCCCACAGCCGCAACGCGGAGGTTGTTGCCATCCACAACAATTGCAGTTCTTCCTCGACCGACACCTGGGTCCCGAAGCCGGCCAGCGCCTCGTGGAGCGTCTTGGCACCCGCCGCGTACCCGTCCCGGTAGTGCAGCGCGGTGCCGTCCAGCAACAGGTCCGCAGGACGTACCACCGCCGGACGTGGTGCGGCGGCCGCGGCCCGCGCCACGTCGATCACGTCACCACCTGGCTTGGCCAGCCGTCCCGCGAAGATCGCCGCCGACAACGCGTCGAGGTACGTCGTCCTGGCCAGCGCCACGTCGATCGTTTCGAGCCGCTTGGCCGCCTTGAGCATCAGCTGCGGCGCGTCGTTGCCACGGTTCGTGAGGAAGGCGAGCTGTGCTCGTACGACGTCTGCCCGGGCGCGTTGCAGCTCGCTGAGCTGTTCGGTCTCGGCTGTCGCGAGGAGGTCCGCGGCCGAGTCGAATGCTCCGGTCTGCAGCTCTGCCTGCGCGGCTGCGAGCGCCCGGCCCGCCCGCTTCACAGGATCCACTGTGAGCGCCGCTGACCGCAGGAGGAACGCGGCGGTCGCTGCGAACCCACTCCGCGCCTGGGCGCGGCCGGCGGACCGTTCCAGCTCGTCCGCGATCTCCTCGTCCGGCCCGGCCGCGCCCTGCGCCCGATGCCAGGCGCGGCGGTCCGGGTCCGCTGCTGCGTCCGTCACCTCGGCCAGGGCCCGGTGTACCTCCCGCCGCTCGTCAAGGGACGCGGAGCAGTACGCCGCCGAACGCACGAGCGGATGCCGGAACCGGATGCGGGTCGTGAACTCCGCCAGCCCCGCGTCGACCGCGGCTCCGGCGGCCTCCAGCGGCAAACCGAGTAGTGCGGCAGCACGTCGCACCAGGCCGTCGTTTCCGGAGGGCTCAGCGGCCGCCAGGACGAGCAGTCGTCGCGTCTCGTCGGGCATGGCGTTCACGCGGCGTACGAAGCTCTCCTCGATACCGCCTGCGCCGGGCAGCGCGAAGCCGCCGGCGAGCTGGGCAGGCGTCAGCTCCAGCAGGGCCAGTGGGTTGCCGTGTGCCTCGGCCACCAGTTGGTCGCGTACCTGCGTGTCGATGGGAGATGTCAGGACCGCGTCCAGCAGTTGGCGGGCATCGTCGTCGTGCAGACCACCGATCGGGTACTCCGGCAGGCCGGCCAGCATCTGGCTGACCCGACGGGTTGCGAAGACCAGTCCGACCGATTCCGAGTCCAGCCGGCGGGCCACGAACGACAGGATCTGCGCGGAGCATCTGTCGAGCCACTGCTGGTCGTCGACCAGGCAGAGCAGCGGCTGGTGCTCCGCTGCCTCGGCCAGCAGGCTCAGGACCCCGAGGCCGATCAGGAACATGTCGGGCGGCGGGCCGGCATTGATACCGAACACGGTCCGTAGCGCCTCGGCCTGCGGAACCGGCAGTTGGTCGAGCAGGTCCAGGACAGGTGCACAGAGCTGATGCAGACCGGCGAACGCCAGCTCCATCTCCGACTCGACGCCGGACACCCTGGCCACCCGGCAGCCGTCCGCGTGACCGGCCAGGTAGTCCAGCAGCGCGGTCTTTCCCACTCCTGCTTCACCGGACAGGACCAGCGCCCTGCTCTGTCCGCTCCGGACCGCGGACACCACCTGATCGAGCGCGCCACGCTCCGCGCGCCGACCGGTCAGGGCCGGCGCGGACAGGTCGAGGGAGCGGTACACAGCCACACGCTAACCCGATCGGCCAGCCACTGGCGGATGCGCACGGGGGACGCGTTCAGGTTCCGTAATCACATGACACTCGAGGACAAGACCGTTCTGGTGATCGGCCGGGGCGGCGGCATCGCCCGCGCGGTGACCCTGGCCGCCCGGGACGCCGGGGCACGAGTCGTGACCGCCGGGCGGAACCAGGACAAGCTCAAGGCGGCGTACGACGGTGAGCCCGGGATCGTCAGCGAGTACGTCGACCTGACCGACGAGGCGACCATCGCGGCGCTCGGCGACCGGCTCGGCCAGGTCGACCACATCGTGTCAACGGCGTCCGCGCGGGCCCGTGGCAAGCTGGCGGACCTCGACCGGGACGCGGTCCGGCAGTCGTTCGACACCAAGGTGATCGGGCCGCTGATGCTCGCCAAGCACCTCGCGCCGCGGATCAAGGACGGCGGCTCGCTGACGATCTTCTCCGGCGTCGCGGCGGCCAAGATCGCGGTCGGCACGCTCGCCGTCGCGATCACCAACGGCGCCGCGGACGTACTCGCCCGGTCACTCGCGGTGGAACTGGCACCGATCCGGGTGAACGCCGTCTCCCCCGGTGTCATCGACACCGGCGCCTGGGACGGGCTCGGCGAGCGGAAGGCCGGCTACTTCCAGGCCATGACCGAGCGGAACCCGGCCCGGCGGATCGGGACGCCGGACGACGTCGCCGCAACCGTGCTGTTCGCGATGACCAACACCTTCGTGACCGGTACGACGCTGCGCGTCGACGGCGGCGAACCACTGACCTGAGGAGGAGTGCGATGGGACTGGCATGGCAACAAGGCCCGCTGGCGACGAGTGCGGTCGGGCGGTTCCTGGTCCCGGTCCAGCTGCCGGAACGGATGCTGTTCGCGGAGCCGTTGCGGCGGCGGATGCGCGTCCGGTTCGGCGACAGCTGGATCGCCGACAGCGAAGACGTCGTCCTGCTGCACGAGCCCGGGCGGTACCCGGTGGCGTACTTCCCGCTGGAGGACGTGGTAGCCGACGTGCTGCGGTCCGAGGACCGGACGACGCAGCACAAGGACCTCGGCGCGACGGCCTGGTTCACGGTGAGAGCCGGGGACAGCAACAAGGCACGGGCGGCGTGGCAGCACATCGGGCTGCCGGATCATGCGAGCGAGCTGAAGGGACGGGTCGCGTTCGCGTGGCGGGCGATGGACGCGTTCTACGAGGAGGACGAGCGGATCGTCGGCCACGCGGCGGACGCGTACCACCGGATCGACATCCGGCAGACCAGCCGGCACCTGGTGGTCCGGGACGGCGACCGCGTGATCGCGGACTCGTCGCGTCCGTTGGTGCTGTACGAGTCGGGCTTCGCACCGCGGTGGTACGTACCGCGGGAGGACGTCGACGAGAGCGCGCTGACCCCCGTCGACGGGCAGACGTTCTGCCCGTACAAGGGCCTCTGCAGCTATTACGACGTCGGCTCTGATACCAGCACCGCGCATCGGGCCGTCTGGTCGTACGAGAATGCGTGGGCCGAGGTACGGCGGATCTCCGGGATGGTGTCGTTCGAGGCGGACAAGCTCGAGGTGGAACTGGACGGACGGCAGTTGCGGCTGGAACCTGGTCAGGGTGTGGTGTCGCACGGTGTCGACCGCGACCTGACCGTGGAGGAGCTGTCGGGATGAGTACTGCCTCTGTGCTTTCGGTGAACGTCGGCCTGCCGAAGAACGTGGAGTGGAGCGGGCGGACCGTCTTCACCGGCGTCTGGAAGCGGCCGGTCGACGGGCCGGTGACACTGCGCCGGCTGAACTTCGACGGCGACGGGCAGGGCGACACCGCAGGGCACGGAGGCGAGCAGCGGGCCGTACTGGTGTACCAGATCGACTCCTACCGGTACTGGGAGCAGCACTTCGGGCGGGACGACTTCGTGTACGGGCAGTTCGGCGAGAACCTGACGGTCGACGGGCTGCCCGACGACGAGGTCTGCATCGGCGACCGGTACCGGATCGGTACGGCGGAGCTGGAGGTGACGCAGCCGCGGGTGACCTGCTACCGGGTCGGCTTGCGGATGGGTGAGCCGGATCTGCCCGCACTGCTCGTCAGCCATCACCGGCCTGGGTTCTACTGCCGGGTGATCACCGAGGGTGCGATCACGGCGGGCGACCCGATCGTCAAGAC
>DASSDE010000060.1:0-12119 GCA_035697365.1 Kribbella sp.
TTAGGAGGTTCCGGGCACCGAACTTCAGTCCACCTCGGATCAAGTGGACTGAAGCGACTCCCCGAGCCGGGCGACGACCAGCCGCAGCGTCGCCGGCGGGGCGGTGAACGGGATCCGGATGTGCCGGCGATCGGTGGCGTCGGGCGTGAACAGGTCGCCGGCGCCGAGCAGCAGACTCCGTTCGCGGGCCGCGTCCAGGACCCGGCGCGCTCTGGTCTCGGTCAGCTCCAGCCACAGCGTCATGCCGCCGGTCGGCGTCGACCACGCGACACCGCCGAGCGTACGCAGACCGGTCTCCAGGGCGTTGAGGTTGGCGCGCAGCCTGGTCCGGCGGCGGCCGATCACCTTGTCGAGCTTCGGAACGATCGCCTGGGCCAGGAGGTCGTCCAGCGCACTCGGCGACGCAACACTGAGCTGTGCCGCGCTGTTGATCCGCCGCCGCAACTGCTTGCCCGTCCGAACCCACCCGACCCGCAGCCCACCCCAGACGGTCTTCGAGAGCGACCCCACGCTGACCGTCCGGGGATAGCGGCTCAGCGGCTCGGCCTGCTTCCCGGACGCCAACCAGAGTGGGCGCATGGTCTCGTCACTGATCAAAGCGGCGCCGTAACGGCGAGCGATCTCAACCACCGCCTGCCGTCGGTCCGCCGGGAGGCTCAGCCCGGTGGGGTTGTGGTTGTCCGCCTGGAGGTAGATGACCTTCGGCCGATGCCGCCGGCACAGGTGGGCGAGCTGATCGGTGTCCCAGACACCCGCCGGCCACCCGGCCACGTCGAGGCGGTGCTTACGCAGCAGGTCAAAGGCCGCTGGGTACGTCGGTGTCTCGGTGATCGCCACGCCCGGCCCGAGGTCCAATCCGGCCAGCGCAGCGTTCAGACCGGCTGCTGCGCCGACTGTGAGTGTCAGCTGCTCCGGCTCCGTGGGAACGCCTTCGCGCGTCAGGCGATCGGCCAGCGCTGCCCTGAGCTCTGAGGAGCCACCTGGTGGCGGACCATCACCTCCCATGGCCTGTGGCAGCCCGTCCTGCACGATCTGCGCTGCTGCCTCGGCCACGTCGTGCGGTGCGGCTGTGGTCGCGAAGCGCAGGTCCAGCACAGGGCGGTCCCCCGCTGTCACAGTCGACGCCGGTGCGACTGGGTCCAGCAGCCGGTCCAGTGGTCGCACCACGGTCCCGGAGCCGCGCTTGGTCTCGAGTACGCCGTCCCGCCGCAGGTTCTCGAACGCGCGTACGACGGTCACTCGGCTCACCCCGAGCCGTTCCGCGAGCACCCGCTCCGACGGTAACCGCGACCCGATCGACAGGTCCCCACGCTCGATCCGCCGCAGTACCAGCCCTTCAACCTGCTCGGTCTTGGTCCCGTCCGCCCCGTCCAGATCCCCCACCCGCCACATAAGTCCAGTCTCCCACAACTGGCCTGATCCCTGACCTTGTGCACCCACTCCGTACCGGCAGACCCCCAAAACACGGATCCGGTGCACAAAGTCCGGCGGTGCGTGGGGCGGGTGGGTGGGGCGGTGGGCGGGGCGGGTGCGTGGGTCGGGCGGGTGGGTGGGTGGGTGGGGCGGTGGGTGGTGGGCGCGGGTTGTCGGTGGGCGGTGTGAGGATGTGGAGGTGGATGAGCGGTGGGCTGTGGGGGTCGGGCCGGGTGGGGGCGCGACGCTGGTTGCGCTGCATCCGGATGGGCAGCCTGCTGGTGAGGTGGTGCACGAGGCGGACCTGGTGCGGGCTGTTGCGTCGCGGCCGCAGGTTTCGCGCTGGGTCTGGCGGGCTTCGGCGGAGATCTACCCGCGGCTCCTGGCGGCCGGGGTCCGGGTCGAGCGGTGCTACGACATCGAGAACACCGAGGGCCTGCTGCTCGGTCACGAGGGCCGGCTCGGCGAGCCACGGTCCGCCGCCGCCGCGTGGGGCCGGTTGAGCGGCGGCCCGGTTCCGGCCGATCCGCCGCTGCGCGCGGTCGTACCGGGTGAGCAGTCGTCGTTGTTCGAGATCGCCCCGGAGCCGGTCCCGTTCGAGGCGCTGCTTCGGGTGTACGCGGATCAGCTCCGCCGCCACGAGCAGACCGAATACCCGGATCGCATGCGGTTGCTGACGGCATCGGAATCGTCCGCGATGCTGGTCGCGGCCGAGATGGACCAGGCCGGCCTGCCGTGGAGTGCGGAGGCGCACCGGCAGGTGCTGAGCGAGCTGCTCGGTGAGCGCTTCGGCGGTACGGGTGAGCCGCGGCGGCTGACCGAGCTCGCCGACGAGATCTCCGCGGCGTTCGGCCATCGGGTCCGTCCCGAGCTGCCCGCCGACGTACTGAAGGCGTTCAAACAGGCCGGGTACCAGGTGAAGTCGACCCGCAAGTGGGAGCTCGAGCACCTCGACCACCCGGCCGTCACACCCCTCCTGGAGTACAAGAAGCTCTACCGGATCTACACCGCGAACGGCTGGACCTGGCTGAACGACTGGGTCCACGACGGGCGCTTCCGGCCCGGGTTCGTTCCCGGCGGCACCGTCTCCGGGCGCTGGATCACCAACGGCGGCGGCGGGTTGCAGATCCCGAAGGTGATCCGCCGCGCGGTCGTCGCGGATCCGGGCTGGCGCCTGGTGGTGGCCGACGCGTCGCAGCTGGAGCCGCGGATCCTGGCCGCGATCTCCCGGGATCCCGCGCTGATGGAGGTCGCCGGCGATCCCGGCGACCTGTACAAGGCGGTCTCCGACCAGGCGTTCGCGGGTGATCGCGCACAGGCCAAGATCGCCGTCCTGGGTGCGATCTACGGCCAGACGTCCGGCGACGGCCTGAAGAACCTCGCCATGCTCCGCAAACGGTTCCCGCGCGCCGTTGCGTACGTCGACGAGGCGGCCCGGCTCGGCGAGGACGGCCGGCTCGTGCGGACGTACCTCGGCCGTACGTGTCCACCCGCCGGGCACGCACTCGATGCCGCGCTCCTCGAGGGCCCGCCCGCCGACGTCCCGGCCACGGATCCACGGCACGCACGCGCCCGCGGGCGCTTCACCCGGAACTTCGTCGTCCAGGGCTCCGCCGCCGACTGGGCGCTGCTGATGCTCGCCGCTGTCCGGCAGTCCCTCACATCGCTGAAGGCGGAGCTCGTCTTCTTCCAGCACGACGAGGTGATCGTGCACTGTCCCAGCGACGAGGCCGATCAGGTCACCGCGGCGATCCAGCGGGCGAGCGACCTGGCCGGCACGCTCACGTTCGGCGCGACGCCCACCAACTTCGCGTTCACCACCGCCACGGTCGAGGTCTACGCCGACGCCAAGTAGGACTATTCGCCGTCCTCGAGCTCGATCGTGGCCGGCATCGGCGCCCGGCCCGCGAGCCGGAACCAGCTGACCAGCCGGCGCTGCCGCAGGTCCCGGGTGGAGACCACGACATCGTTGTGGAAACGCCGGGCCAGCTGTACGCGGCGCATCGCCAGATTGAGCTCACCCGCCCACGGCTCCACATCGGTGCCGGTGGCATGGATCGCCCGGGTCAGCGCGGATTCTGCCTGCTCGTGGACCTCGATCGGCTCCAGCGATGCCGCCCGCGCCCGGTGCGCCGCGTCGAGGAGCAGCAATGCGGAGGCCGCGTCGAGGATCTCGCTGCCCGCCAGCTCCGCGACCAGGGCGGAGCGCCGGGCAAGCTCGGTCTCCAGCGACGCGCGGGCGAGCTCGACCCGATGGTGCAGCCGGTCCAGGCGACCCGCGGTCCAGCTCGCGTAGGCGCCGAGCAGCAGGAGCACCGCGCCGACCGCGAGCAGCACCCAGGAGATCTCCACACCCCCATTCGATCACCCCTTACGGAGCGCTGACGGTCCAGCCGGATCGAGTAGTCGTACTGCCGGCTGCCACTAGCGTCGGCAGCATGGCTGACATCGGCGTGCTCGGCGGGTCCGGGTTCTACTCGTTCCTGGACAAGGCGGAGACCATCTCGATCGACACCCCGTTCGGGGCGCCCAGCGAGCCGCCTGTGGTCGGCGAGCTGGACGGGCGTTCGGTGGCGTTCATCCCCCGGCACGGTGCGGACCATCGCTTCGCGCCGCACCGCGTCAACTACCGCGCGAATCTGTGGGCGCTGCGTGAGCTCGGCGTCCGCCAGGTGCTCGGCCCGTGCGCGGTCGGCTCGCTGAAGCCCGAGCTGACCCCAGGCACGTTCGTCGTCCCCGACCAGTACGTCGACCGGACCTGGGGCCGCGAGCAGACCGTCCACGACGAGGTGGTGCACGTCTCCGCCGCAGACCCGTACTGCCCCGTCGGCCGCGCCACGGTGATTGCCGCTGGCAACGTCGTACCGGACGGGACGATGGTGGTGATCAACGGGCCGCGATTCTCCACCCGCGCCGAGTCGCAGTGGCACGCCGCGCAGGGGTGGTCCGTGGTCGGCATGACCGGCGCGCCGGAGGCGGCGATCGCCCGCGACCTGGCGCTCTGCTACACCTCGATCGCCGTCGTCACGGACCACGACGCGGGCGTCGAGACCGGTACGGGCGTCACGCAGGCCGAGGTGTACGCGGCGTTCAAGCAGAGCATCGAACGCCTCCAGAACCTGCTGAAGGACGTCGTCGGACAGCTCCCCAAGCCCGACGCCGACTGCAGCTGCCACCACCCGCTGGACGCCTGATGAAGGTCCTGCTCACCGGCGGCGCCGGATTCATCGGCCGGCACGTCCACCACCAGCTCCTTGCCGAGGGCCACGAAGTCACGGTGCTCGACTCGTTCCGGCCGGACGTGCACAGCAAGCGGCCCGAGCCGCGGGCCGATCTGATCGTCGGCGACGTCCGCGACCCCCGCACGTTCGAGGGCATCGACACCGTCGTGCACCTCGCCGCCAAGGTCGGCCTCGGCGTGCATCTCGACGACATCGACGACTACGTCTCCTCGAACAGTCTCGGTACGGCCGTACTGCTCAAGTCGCTCGGCAGCATCCGGAACCTCGTCTTCGCCAGCTCGATGGTCGTGTACGGCGAGGGGCGCTACGACTGCGACGTCCACGGGCCGGTCGCTCCGGGACCCCGGCGCAGCGAGGACCTGGACGCGGGCCGGTTCGAACCACCTTGCCCGCACTGCGCTGCGCCGCTGCGGCCGGGCTTCGTCACCGAGGACGCCGTCCTCGATCCGCGGAACGCCTATGCGGCCAGCAAGCTGAACGGCGAGCACCTGGCCGCGGTGTGGGCCCGCGAGACCGGCGCCCGGGTCACCGCGCTGCGCTTCCACAACGTGTACGGGCCGGGCATGCCGCGCAACACGCCGTACGCCGGGGTCGCCGCGATCTTCCGGTCGATGCTCGAACGCGGTGAGACGCCCCGCGTCTTCGAGGACGGCCACCAGCGCCGCGACTTCGTTCACGTCCGTGACATCGCGACCGCCGTCGCGCTGTCCGCGTCCGCACTCCCCCAGCAGCCGGCGTTCACGGCGTACAACGTGGGCAGCGGCACGGTCAGCACGATCGGGCAGGTCGCCACCGAACTGGCCCGCGCGTACGACGGCCCGGAGCCGATCGTCACGGGGCAGTACCGCCTCGGCGACGTACGGCACATCACCGCGTCCTCGGACCGCATCAAGCACGAACTCGGCTGGAAGCCGGAGTACGACCTCCGGACCGGGCTGGCCGACCTACTCGGCGCTGCTGCCGACTGAGGCCGGGAGGTCGATCTCGAAGGCGCAGCCGCCGTCGATGTTGCTGACGGCGATGTTGCCGTCGTGGGACTCGACGACGCCTCGCGCGATCGCCAGCCCGAGACCACCGCCGCTCGATCCGGACGCGGCGATGGCGGGCGTCCGCTGCTCGTCGCCGCGCCAGCCGATGTCGAACACGCGGTCCAGGTCGTCCGTCGGGATGCCGCCGCAGCCATCGGTCACCGCGAGCCGGACCCGGCCGTCGTCCTCGCGGTCCACCGCGAGCGTCACGGTCCCACCCGGCGCCGTGTGCCGGATCGCGTTGCCGACCAGGTTCGTGACCGCGCGGGTCAGCTCGTCCGGATCGCCCTGGACCGCGAGGCGATCCGCATCGGTCGGCGTGCTGACGGCGAGCCGCACGCCCTCGGCCCGCGCGTGCTCGTTGTTCTCCCCGGCGACGTCGTCGACGAGCTCGCGCAGACTCACCGCGGACCGGCGCCGGGGCGGCGGAGCGGCCGACAGCCGGGACAGCTCGAACAGGTCGTCCACCAGCCCGGTCATCCGGTCGACGGTCGACCGCATCTGCCGCAACGCCCCTGGTACGTCGTCGATCACGCCGTCCTCGAGCCCCTCCGACACCGCCCGCAGCCCGGCCAGCGGCGTCCGCAGGTCGTGCGACATGAACGCGACGAGCTCCCGCCGGCTCGACTCCAGCGCCCGCTCCCGCTGGTGCGAAGCCGCGAGCTTCTTCCGGGTGATCTCCAGCTCGTCCGTCAACTCCGCCAGCTCCGCCGGGACCACGCCACCGGCAACCTCCGGCGGCTCGTACGACGTCCCGAGATGCCGCAGCCGCCGTCCGACGTCGCGTGATCCGGTACTGATCCAGTGCCCGAGCAGGACCGACATGACCAGACCGAGCAGAGCCGCGAACGCCAGCGTCCACAGCACCACCCACGAGTCGTGCTCGGAGATGAACATCGCCCGGACGCTCTGCAGGACCGCGGCCAGCGCGGCCGCCATCGGCGCGAGCCCCGCGACGATCATCGTCACCCGCAGCGAACGGCGGCGGAACTGCCACAGGATCGCAGCGCCGACCGCCGCCACCACCAGCGTCCAGAGCGTGGTGAGGGCGAGGATCGTTGCCATGTCTTTGGTCATCGGACAGCCTTGCCGATCACGCGTCGCCGGCGAACATGTACCCGGTCCGCGGGACCGTGAGCACCAGTTTCGGGTCGGAGGGGTCGAGCTCGAGCTTCTCGCGCAACCGGCGGACGTGCACGATCACCGTCGACGAGTCGCCGAAGTCCCAGCCCCAGACCCGGCGCAACAGCTCGACCTTCGTGTACGCCTTGCCGGCATGCGCCACCAGGTACGCGAGCAGGTCGAACTCGCGGTGCGTCAGCGACAACTGCTCGTCGTCGAGGTACGCGCGCCGCGCCGCGGTGTCGACGATCACCGGCCCCGCGCTGAGCTTCGTCGGCGTCAGGTCCAGCCCGGCCAGCCGCTCCTCGCGCCGCACCATCGCCTGCACCCGCAGCGTCAGCTCCCGCGGGCTGAACGGCTTCACCACGTAGTCGTCCGCGCCGACCTCGAGACCGACCAGCCGGTCCTCCTCCTCGCCGCGCGCGGACAGCATGATCACCGCCGCGCCGTCGTCGGCCGCGCGCATCCGGCGCAGCACCTCCAGACCGGACAGCACGGGCAGCATGACGTCCAGTACGACGACCGTCGGTTTCCACTGCTGCCAGACCTCGACCGCCGATGCGCCGTCCGGGGCGACACGGGCTTCGTACCCGGCTTTGGTCAGGTACGCCGAGACGACATTGGACACGGTCGGGTCGTCGTCGACGACGAGCACACGGGTAGCCACGCTCAGAGCCTAGGGCACGTCTCCCAATCCCGCGCCGTTGCGAGGAGGTGCTCGGTGCGGTGCATCGGCGTGCGGGGGCGAAGGTCTCGATGCGGAGCATCGTGGCCTTTGCACCCGTGCGCTGAGGCGCCGTGCCGAGTGCCCCGCAGTAGGCGTGGGGTTGGGAGACGTGCCCTGGATCCTCCGGCCGGTCGGCAGTTCGGGCCTCCCCGGAACGCAGTACGCCGTAAGCGATCCGTAGTCGTGTTCGGGCCCCGGCGTGACCGATCCGTACCTACGGTCGAGACATGCCCGTCGATCTCGTCCTGCCGTGCCTGAACGAGGCGGCTGCCCTGCCCTGGATCCTGGAAAGGCTCCCGGCCGGTGTCCGTGCCATCGTCGTCGACAACGGCTCAACGGACGGCTCGCCGACAGTCGCCGCGGACCTGGGCGCCACCGTGGTGACCTGCAACGTCAAGGGGTACGGGGCCGCCTGTCACGCCGGGCTGGAGGCAGCGGAGGCAGACATCGTGGCGGTGATGGACGCGGACGCGTCGCTCGATCCGCGGCAGCTGGTCCGGGTGACGGCACCGGTTGAGGGCGGCCACGCGGATCTGGTTCTCGGGCGCCGGCGGCCCGTGTCGCGAGGCGCCTGGCCGTGGCACCTGCGGCTCGCGAACGCCGAGCTCTCGCGGCGGATCCGGCGGCGTACGGGTGTCGCCCTGCACGATCTCGGGCCGATGCGCGCGGGTCGCCGGACGGAGCTGCTCGGCCTGGGACTGACGGACCGCCGGTCCGGATACCCGCTGGAGACGGTCGTCCGCGCGGCCGACGCCGGGTGGCGGATCGCCGAGGTCGAGGTCGACTACCTGCCGCGCTCTGGCCGCTCGAAGGTCACCGGCACCCCCCTCGGCGCCGCCCGCGCCGTCCTGGACATGTCGAAGGTGCTGCACTGATGCCGCGACTCCGTCACGGCGGGTCCTGGGGCTTCCACTCCTGGTCTTCCCTCGTCGCTCCGCTCCTCAGTCCAGACCAGGAGGCCCCATGACCGGCCCGGTGAACGGCACCGTGGTGGTGATTGCGAAGGAGCCGGTGGCGGGGCGGGTGAAGACGCGGTTGCAGACCGAGTTCACAGCGCGGGAGGCGGCGGCGCTGGCGCGGGCGTCACTCGTGGACACGCTGACCGCAGTACGGGCGACCGGGGCGCGGCTGGTGATCTCGCTGGAGGGCACGGCGGGCTCGTGGTTGCCGGGTGAGTTCGAGGTGGTGAAGCAGCGCGGCGCCGGGCTGGACGAGCGGATCGCGGCGGCGTTCGAGGACGCGTACGACGGGACGCCAATGCTGCTCGTCGGGATGGACACACCGCAGCTCGCGCCCGAGCTGCTGTCGTTCGAGTGGAACGGCTACGACGCGGTGCTCGGGCTGACCGAGGACGGTGGGTTCTGGTGCCTCGGACTGCGGACGCCTGATCCACGCGCGCTGCTCGGCGTACCGATGTCGACCGATCACACCGGACGTGACCAGCTGCGCCGGTTGCGGTCGCTGGGCTTGCGGGTCGGGATGCTGCCGACGCTGCGGGACATGGACACGCCGCGGGATGCCGCGTACCTGGCGGCCGAGTTCCCCGGACTGCGGGTGTCGCGGCTGTTCTCCAGGCTGCAGCACTCGGCGCATCCCGGCCTGCTGTTCGACCAGGCGCTCGGTGGTACGGCGAGAGTTGTTGCCACTGGCCTCGACGGACGAACGGTGCCGGCACTGTCGGAACTGGAGCGCTGGTCAGCGCCGGCGGACGAGGTGGATCGGCTCGCACTGAGCCGCTGCGAAGGACCCGTCCTGGACATCGGATGTGGACCCGGAAGGATCGTCACAGCCCTTGCCGAACGTGGGATTCCGGCGCTCGGGGTCGACGTGTCACCGCAGGCGGTGTCCCTGACCACGTCGCGCGGGGCGGCGGCGCTGCACCGGCCGGTACAGGAACCGCTGCCGGGCGAAGGGCGCTGGGGCAGCGTCGTCCTGATGGACGGCAACATCGGCATCGGCGGCGACCCCGCCGACCTCCTCCGACGCTGCGCAGAGCTCGTCCGCCCCGACGGCATCGTGCTCGTCGAGGTCGACGTGGACGACGACCTGGACGACACCACCCCGATCGTCCTGCAGACCTCGACCGGCCGCCGCTCCACCCCGTTGCCCTGGGCAAGGGTCGGTGCCCGCACCCTGATCCGCCATGCCCGCGAGACCACCCTCCAACCCACCGAAGACTGGCGCACCCCCCACCGAGCCTTCCTGACCCTGCGCCGCACCGCATGACCTCCGGCCCGGACGATCCCAAGCCCACCGCGGGAGCCCCCCAGCCGCAGCCTGGTGAACCTGCGCCGTCTGAGCGGTTAACCCCTGAGATGGTCCCTTCTCCCCCCTGCATGCCAGGGCCAAACGGGCAATCTGGGCGGTTAACCCCTCGGATTGCGCGCGGGACGGCCGGCGTGGCTGCTGTGGCGGTCAGTGCGGGGGTGGTGGTGGCTGCCGCCTATGCGTGGTGGGCTGATGCGGCGTTGGTTGTGGGGGTCCTGGTTGTGGCGGGGCTCGTTTGGCGGTTCGGTCGGGGGTTGGGTGTCGGGGCCGTTGTGGTGATCGCAGGGCTGTGTCAGGTGCCGGGGCTGTTCCACGCACCGATCACCAGTACGGATGCGTACCGGTACGTGTGGGACGGGCGGGTGCAGTTGGCGGGACATTCGCCGTACCGGTATGTGCCGCTCGACGACGCATTGGCAAAGCTCCGGGACCCGGTGCTGTTTCCCGGCCTCACCCCTGACCAGCGCTCCGGGGTGAGCGGTATCCCGGAGGATGCGGCGCAGTTGCCGGTGGACGACGTACGGACGCGGATCAACCGGCCGGGCGTGCCGACGATCTACCCGCCGGTCGCGGAGGCGTACTTCGCGGTGGTCGCACTGTTCACACCGTGGTCCGCGGGCACGCTCGGGCTGCAGATCGCGGCCGCATTGCTCGCAATCGCACTCACCTGGCTACTCGCTGTACAGAACCCGCGCTGGGCCGCCTTGTGGGGTTGGTCACCGATCGTCGCCCTCGAAGCCGGCAGCGCGGCCCACGTCGACGTACTCGCCGCGCTCCTGATCGCGGCCGCCGTCGTCACCGCCACCTACCGCCCGAAGGTCGCCGCGGTCCTCCTCGGCGCGGCCGGCAGCGTGAAGCTCCTGCCCCTGCTGCTGCTCCCGGCCTTCCGCGGCCGGAAGCCACTCGTTGCCCTGGGCACCTTCCTCGTCTCGTACGTCCCGCACGTTCTTGCCGTCGGCACCTTGGTGCTCGGCTTCCTGCCCGGCTACCTCAACCAGGAGGGCTTCGAGGACGGCAGCTCCCGGTCGGCGATTCTCGCGCTCCTGCTGCCTCCTGGGCCTCGCCAGCTCGCGGCAGCGGTCCTCGCGGTCGCCCTCGCCGCGCTCGCCTTCCACCGCGCGAAACGGGACCCGATCGCCCTCACCTGCTGCTGGCTGTACGGAGCCGCGCTCCTGATCGCCACCCCGACCTACCCGTGGTACGGCCTCCCGCTGATCGCCCTCGCCGTACTGGCTCGGCGCGCCGAGTGGATCGCCGTGCCACTGGCGGCCTACCTCGCGTACGCGAGCTTCGGGCACGACACCCGCCAGGGCCTGATCCACCTGACCGCCGCTGTCATCGTTGTCAGCACCATCACCGTCCGTCGCCGGCTGGTTGCGAAATCAGGTTTGACCGCACCGCCCCCGCACGCGTTCACTGGCGAGCGTGACGAAACGCATCGCCCTCGCGACCTCGGCCGAGCTCGCTGAGTTGCTCCCGGACGACCGCCCGCTGCTCGCCGCGCTCCGCGCCGCCGGCCTGGATCCGGTCGTCGAGGTCTGGACCGACCCGTCCGTCGACTGGTCCGCCTACGACGCGGTCCTGCTGCGTACGGTGTGGGACTACTACCGGCTGTACGACGAGTTCACCGAGTGGCTCGCCCAGCTCGACAAGGCCGACGTACCGGTCCTGAACGACACCGGTACGGTCCGGTGGAACAGCGACAAGCAGTACCTCCTCGAACTGCGGGAGCGCGGTGTCGCGATCGTCCCGTCGCAGGTCGCCGCAGGCGCTTGTCTGCGCGAGGTGGTCGCCGGCCTGAGCGGTCAGCAGATCGTGATCAAGCCGACCGTGAGCGGCAACGCCCTGCACACCGTACGCGGCGTCGCGGGCTCACCGGAGCTGGATCAGGCGCTCGGGGAACTGCCGGACGTGGTCTACCTGGTGCAGCCGTTCCTGCCCGAGATCCAGTCCGACGGCGAGTGGTCACTGCTGTTCTTCGACGGTGAGTTCAGCCACGCGGTCGTCAAGCGGCCCGCGGACGGCGACTACCGGGTCCAGGAGTCGCACGGCGGCCGGACCGCGGCAGCCGACCCCACGTCACACATCCTCGAGAGCGCGCGGGCCGCCCTGGTCGCCTCCGGCTCCGCCCCGGTCTACGCCCGTGTCGACGGCGTGGTCGTCAACGGCCGATTCCTCCTGATGGAGATCGAGCTCATCGAGCCCTACCTGTTCTTCCCCCAGTCCCCCGACGCCGTCAACAAACTCGCCACCGCGGTCGCCGCACGCCTCTGACGGACAGCCTTCTAGAGTCGGTGGCATGCCGACACTCGATGACAT
>DASSDE010000061.1:0-4992 GCA_035697365.1 Kribbella sp.
AGGCGGCCGGGAGAGCCGTCACCGCCGAGGCGAACCCGTTCGCCATGTTCGTCACCAACGACTGGGACCGGATCGAGCAGCGCGGCCCGTTCGTCCTCGGCCAATGGGTCCCGCCCGCGGACAACGTGGCGATGTGGGAGGCGATCGTGGACGGCACCGTGGACGTGATCGGCAGCGATCACGCGCCGCACACCGAGGAGGAGAAGCTGCCGGGCTGGAAGGACATGTTCGCGGCGCCGAGCGGCAGTCCGATGATCGCCGACTACCTGCGGCTGCTACTGACCGCGGTACACGACGGCCGCCTCACCCTGGACCGGGTGCTCGAACTGTGCTGCCTGAATCCGGCGCGACTTGTCGGTCTGAGCGGCCGGAAGGGCACTCTCGAGCCGGGCGCGGACGCCGACTTCGTGGTGCTCGACCTGGATCACGTCGCGCCGATCGACGGGAGTACGAGCCTGTACAAGTGCGGCTGGAGTCCCGCGGACGGGATCATCACCCGGGGCCGGGTGGAACGGACGTTCCTGCGGGGCACCGAGATCTACCGCGACGGCCGGGTCCTGGTCGACGAAGGCTTCGGCCGGCCGGTGACCGCCTGATCGCCACGAGCCGCCGGCGGCCGCTGTCAGATCCGGCCGAACAGGCCTGCGCCGCCGGGCCGGTTGCTCTTGGTCCGGTCCAGGTTGTCGGTGACGTGCAGCAGGTGGGTGCGCATCGCGGCCTCGGCGGCGTCGCCGTCGTGGGCCGCGATGGCCTCCACCAGTTTGGTGTGCTCGGCGAAGGACTCCTTGCCACGCCCCGGCACCAGGATGGTCCGGTACTGGAACCGGACCATCTGGGCGCGCAGGTTCGCCACCAGTCGCTGCACGGTCTGGTGACCGGAGATCTCGATGACCTTCGCGTGCAGCCGGCTGTTGCCTTCGGAGTACCCGAGCAGGTCCTGCTCGGCGAGCATGCCCTTCATCTCCGCGAGGATGGATCGCAGCGCCTCGACGTCCGCGTCGGTCGCCCGCTCCGCGGCCTGCCGGGAGGCGAGCGCCTCCAGGACGGACCGGACCTGGGTGATCTCGACGGCCTCTTCCTCGCTCACCGTGCGCACCCGCGCGCCGCGGTTGAGCTCCTTCTCGACGAGGCCGGCATGGGCGAGCCTGGTGAGCGTCGTCCGGACGACGGCCCGGCTGACGCCCAGTGCCTCCACCAGGTCGGCCTCGACCAGGCGCTGCCCGGGCGACACGTCGCCGCGCATGATGCCCGAACGGAGCCGCTCGTACGCCTCGTCGCTGGGATCGGACGATCGGGACCGGCTCGTCATCATCAGCCTCCGGCCAGGTGGTCGACAGGGAACGATCGGCGCCACCCCGCGTTCACCATTTTGGTTGAACCCGGGAGCCGCCGAAGTGGTAACGATTTTAGTGACAATGTTGTTGTCAGTCAATCGCTTCATGACTCTCCGCACGGGACCGGAGCCCTCCGTCAGCGGTTCTCTCAGCCGCGCAGGAAGTCCTCCAGGCCGTGCAGGTCATCGGTGTTGAGGTAGTCGACGTGGGCGGCGACCAGTTCACGCCAGAGGGCCTCGCGAGCCGCGCCGGGCACGTCGGGGGTCTCCCAGAACCGGACCTTGTAGCCGGCGTGGTGGGCGTCGACGACGATGTCGTGCAGCTTGGTCTGCTCGGCCTCGGGCATCGGGCCGACGCCGCGCCAGGTGAAGTTGTTCGACCAGTTGTCGCTGACCAGCGGCATCAGCGATGCGGGCATCCCCGACTCCAGGTCGCTGAGCCGGCCGTCGTACCCGGCGTACCGGACCTTCTGGGACTTCAGGACGTCCAGCGGCCGGTTGCCGCTGATCACCGACGTGACTGCGCCCTGCCGTACGTGGCCGTCGACGAAGATCGTGCTGATCGCGCGGTACTTCGCCAGTGCCTTGTCCACGGCGGCGTACGTCGACGGGCCGTCGCTCTTGATGTCGATGAGCAGCTGGAAGCCATCGCCGTGCTTGTACACCTCGCCGTGGTTCGCGCGGACGCGGTCGGCCAGCGGCTTCAAGTACAGGCTCTCCAGCGTGCGGCCGGGCTTGGCGTCCGCGAGATCGTGTGCGACCCGCAGTTCGCCGTCGACCAGCCAGACGTCCGCCTCGACGCTGTTGAATCCGCGGTCGAGCGCGTCCAGCAACGGCCGCCGGTGGTCGTAGTCGTTGTGCGCGTGCGCCGACGGCAGCGCGCGGATGGCCGGGGCGTCGTAGGTCTTGGGCAGCTGGAAACCGTTCTGGCGTACGACATCACGCACCCGGTCCGGGTAGTCGCTGATGATGCCGTCGACACCCTGGTCGATGAACCACTGGATCGTTGCCGGGTCGTCGACCGTCCACGGAATCACCTTCAGGCCGGCCTGGTGCGCGGCCTTGACGGTGTCCTTGGTGAAGTACGGCCGGAACGCCGGGTCGGTGATCTTGCCGCCCTGCGGAAAACCGTCGACCGGCGAGATCGCCGACGCGCCGAACGACCTGACCGCCTTGAGCGGATCGCCGCCGAAGTCGTCGATGTCGAGGCCACCCAGCCACGGCGACCTGCCCGGCTTGCCGACCTGCAGGAAGTCGTAGTTGTCCAGCGCGACCAGCGGCAGCTCCGGCATCACCTGGTGCATCCGGATCAGCGAACCCCAGTCGAAGCTCTGGATCGTCACCTGCCGGGCGATCCGCCACTTCCGGATCTCCGCGGCGACCACCTGGACGAACTGCTCGCGCGGCGCGGTCTCGGTCGGCGCGCCCGCCTCGACCTTGGTCTCGACGTTCAGCTTCACGCCGTACGCGCGATAGCGGTGCACGAGCGCGAAGATGTCCCGCAGCTCGGGCATCCGGGCGCCCGGATCCGGCTGCTGGTCCGGGAAGTTCGCCTGCGGCAGCGAACCGCAGTCGAGTTGCTTGACCTGCTTGAGCGTCAGCGTGTTGATGAACTTGCCGACGTACGGATACTCCGGGTCGCCCGCGGTGTACGGCGCTGTGTCGCGGCACTTCTTGCCGTCGACCTTGCGATCGTGCGTGACCACGGCGTGCCCGTCCTGGGTGATCTGGACGTCGAGCTCGAGCGTACTGACGCCCAGCTCCAATCCGTGCGAGAACGAGGCGATCGTGCTCTCCACGGTGAGACCGAGCCCACCGCGATGGGCCTGGATGTCGAAGTCACCACGTGCGGCGGCAGCCGGGGCGGCCGGGAGCAGCAGCCCGGCGATCAGCGCGCACGGCAACAGCGCGCGGGGAAGGCGGCGCATGAGGGGTTTCCTTCCGGAGGGTTTGGGCGGTTGGTTCTGAGGCTGTCTGCCCCAGAAGTACCCACGTCCTCGCGAAGGTAGCCGATCAGTGACCAGCCGACTACGGCCCGGAGGTGACCCGTCGTACGGACTGGCTCTCCGCCGTGATGCTGCCGTCCTTGAACGCGCCGTCCAGCGTGCCCTCGGTACGTCGCGTGAGCGTGATCTCGATCGGGCAGGTGGTCGCCGGCTTGACGCCGGGCGTCGGCGTACTGCTGACGGGGCGGATCGAGCCGGCCGGGATGCTGACCGACGTACGGCCGGGCTCCAGCGGCAGGCTGCCGGCCTGGACACAGCTGCCGGCCCAGGTGACAAGTGCCGGCAGGTCGGACGGTGCGGTGTCGAAACGTACTGCGAGCGCCGCGCGGCGCGAGTAGGTCGTACCGGTCTGGGGCGCGGTGAGCTTCACGCGCTCCGGGAGCTTGACGGTGGACTTGGGCGCGGAGTCGTCGCCCTTGCCGCGGGTCAGGTCGAACGTGATCTCCGTCCCGGCCGCGACCACACCGTCGAGCCGGCCGTCGTAGTCGGTGACGCCTGCGGACTTGTGGTGCTTCAGCTTCACGTCCTTGCCGCCGCCCGACGACGTGACCGACTCACCGTCGCCGAGCTCAACGAACGTGAGCGTGCCGACCCGATACGACGCACTCACCTCGGCAACGTCGGTTGTCTCGGGCAGCGTGACCACGTACGTGGCGCTGATCCCACTCGTCCGGATGTCCTTTGACTGAACCGTCGAACAACCCGCCACCAGCAGCACGAGCCCAAGCCCCACGATCCACTTCACAACCAGGGAAGTTAACAGCCCGAAGGTCGAGCCGACTGCGTAGAACTACTCGGCTCGGTAGCATGCGGCGCATGCCTGTCCAACTTCAGAACGTCGGTATCGCTGTTCGCGATCTCGAAGAAGCGATCGCTTTCTTCACCGATCTGGGGCGCGGCGTCGCGACGTACGAGGACATTTACAAACTCACCTACGTACGCGGCCCCAGCGGGATCATCGTCATGCTCGCCGAGGAACTGAAGAAGGCGAACTGACGACCGGTTGCTGGTGGTGTCGGGCCGGGAAGCGCCTCACGGCGCGTGGCCGCTCGTAGCGGCTTATTTTGGGACCCGGGGCTTGCACCGGCCCGACACCTCGAACAGTGTAGCGGGTGCCCAAACCCCTTGTCCTGTTGGGTTTTTCGCCTATAACTCGCCTATAACACCGCAGGCCGCGCGGCGCAACTACCAGAGGTGTCCGGCGCGTTCGGCGCGTGCGGCGGTCTGGAGTTGGTCAGCGGTCTCGACCAGTTTGGAGGCGGACAGGACACGCTCGTGCCCGTCGTCGGCGAGGTGCGCGCGGCCGGTCGCGACGATCCGCGCGAACGCGGCCGCGCGGTCGAGGGTGGTGGCGAAATCACCGGTCGCGACACCGCGCAGTACGGCGTCCACCATGTCGCGTACTTCGGTCGGCCCGGGCGGCTCCGCGACGCCGGCGACGACGGCGTGGACCTCGGCGTACTCGCGGCCGGTGGCGAACGCCCGCGACACCTCTTCGGCGTTCG
This sequence comes from Kribbella sp., assembly GCA_035697365.1. Classification (GTDB taxonomy): domain Bacteria; phylum Actinomycetota; class Actinomycetes; order Propionibacteriales; family Kribbellaceae; genus Kribbella. The sequence goes on from DASSDE010000061.1 coordinate 4,845, forward strand.
AGTGCACCCACGAACGCAGCACGTAGAGCCGCCAGAGCGCACCGGGCAACGAGTCGGCGGGGGAGTCCGACCACAGCTCGGCGAGCTCGTCGAGGCCGTACTCGTCGGCGAGTTTGACGACCCGCGCGTGCACCTCGGCGTCCTCGGA
>DASSDE010000062.1:0-3983 GCA_035697365.1 Kribbella sp.
CCGAACAGCGACATGACCGCGCCGGTCGCGCACTGGCACGTGACCGACATCGAGGACCGCATCAAGGCGATCGTCGCGGCCGGCGGCACCGTCCGGTCAGCGCCGAAGGACGTGTCCAACGGCCGCCTGGTCGCCACGGTCACCGACCCCGACGGCAACGTCCTCGGCCTGCTCCAAGACCCCGCCTGACCATGTGCAACCTCCCGCCGGAGGTCCGCGCCGCGCTCTACGGCGTCGGACAGCAGGACGACGACGCCGTACCGGATGCCGAAAAGCCCGTGGGCGCCGAGGAACCGGTCGGGCATTATCTGGTGCATGAGTGAGCGCTCCTACGTCCGTCTGCAGGTCGGCTACCGCGGCCGGCTGGGTGTCGAGGTCGGTCTGTTCGTCGCGGTGGATCATCTGCGACGAGCGGGCCGGCTGACCGCGGCGGAGGAAGTGCAGTACCTCGACATCGACGACTGGTTCCTGGCCGAGCTGCCGAATCCGGACTTCTATGCCGACGGCAACAGTGTCGGCGCGGTGACCTGGTTCAAGGACCCGCTGCCGGAGCCGATGCGGTCCCGGGTGGAGACGCTGTGCGCGATCCTGACCGCGCACGACGTCGCCTGGTCACGGGTCACCTCGAGTGATCCCGGGACTGTGGTCTACGAGGACGAGTTCCAGGTCGGCATCGTTCCGTACGAGCGCGGCGAGCCGACACCGCTGCCGGCCGGGACGATGCTGAGGCCGACCTCGGGCGGTTCCAAGCGGGCGGTCGCCGCGTCGAAGGTGCGGCACGTGCTGTTCGACGCGGACGGCGTACTGCAGGATCTGCCGGGCGGGTGGTACACCGCCATGGAGCCGTACCTCGGTGACCGTGCGCGGGACTTCCTGCACGAGACGTGGTCCGACGAGTTGCCCATGCTCGCCGGGCGCGGCGACTACCTTCCGTTGCTCGCGGCATCGCTGGAGCGCTTCGGCGTACGGACGCCGGTGACGGAGGTGTACGACGCGGTGTGGAAGAACATCGTGCTGATCGAGGAGTCCCTCGACATCGTGCGGACGCTGCGGCGCAACGGGTACGGCGTACACCTCGGGACGAACCAGGAGATGTACCGCGGCGCGCACATGCGGACGGCGCTCGGGTACGACGAGCTGTTCGACGTCAGCTGCTACTCGTACGACCTTGGCGTGGCGAAGCCGGATCCGGGCTTCTTCACGCGGGCGGCCGAGCTGATCGGGTCCGCGCCCGACACGATCCTGTTCATCGACGACACCGCGCGGAACATCACGGGTGCACGGACCGCGGGCCTGCACGCCGAACAGTGGGACTTCACCCAGGGGCACGCCGCTCTGCACGCCCTGTTCGCGCATCACGGTGTCGACGCAAGCGTAACCGCTTCCTGAACGACCTCGACGGAGATGTTTCCAGCGGTCGCGCGCGAGTAAGGGCAGGTGTTGTGGGTTGCCTCAAGCAACTTCGTGCCGGCCTCGCCCCGGAGATGTTCGGGAAGCGCAACCCGCAGTACGGCGGAGAGGTCGAACCGTCCTTTGGCCGGGACGAGGCTGACCTCGGCGGTGACGGCGACGTCCTCGGCCTCTAGGTGCTGCTGCTCGGCGAGGATCTGCAGCACGGTGGAGAAGCACGCTGCCCAGCCGGCTGCGAGGAGCTGTTCGGGGTTGAGGCCGTCGCCGGTTCCGCCCAGCTCCTTCGGCATGGCGAGCTGTACGTCGAGCTTGCCGTCGGCGGTGACAGCGCGGGCACTGCGGCCGGTCGAGGTGGCGACGGCTGTGTAGATGGGGGTCATGGTCCTGCCTTCCCGGTTGAGTACCCTCAACGATCGGGGCGCCGGGGGAGCGGCTCAATTACCTCCTTGTTAATGGCTGCGCCGCGGAGCATCGCCGTACGCTGAGCTCGTGACCGTGCTCGAGGAGAACGTGGGGGAGCTGCTGCGGTTCTGGCGGACGCACCGGCGGCTGAGTCAGCTCGACCTGGCGCTCGAGGCCGAGGTGTCGACGAAGCATCTCAGCTTCGTGGAAACCGGCCGTGCCCAGCCGAGCCGGCAGTTGCTCGTGCATCTGTCGAACCATCTCGACCTGCCGATCGCCGAGCGCAACCGGCTGCTGCTGGCCGGCGGCTTCGCGCCGCTGTACCTCGACGAGCCGTACGACTCCGAGCCGATGCTGCCGCTGCGCGCATCACTGCACGCCCTGCTCGACGCGCATCTACCCAACCCGGCGCTGATCGTCGACGGTCTGTGGAACCTGATCGACGCCAACGCGGCCGCCTCCCTGCTCTGGGAAGGCGTCGACCCGGAACTGCTGAAGCCGCCGATGAACATGCTGCGCCTGTCCGTGCACCCCGGCGGCCTGCCGAGCATCTCGTCGATGACCGCCGCCTGCAGTCTCGGGCTGATCCACCAACTCAAACGCAAGAGCCGGGACACGGCCGACGAGGCGCTCTCGAACCTCATCACCGAGGTCGAGACCTACCTCCCGGACCAGCCGCCGATGGCCCCCGCCCAGCAGCCCATGGTCACACTCGACCTGAACACGCGGCTCGGCCCCGTCCGCCTCTTCACCCTGATCGCCACCATCGGCGCCCCACTCGAGGTCACCGCCGCCAACCTCGCCATCGAAACCTTCCTCCCCGCCGACCCCACCAGCGCCACCCGCCTCCACGACCTCGCCTCCTGACCCAATTTCCGCTTGCACCGTAGTGAGGTGCGGCGTTGACTGCTGGGCGTGACTGATCACGTGGCGCGGAATCAGGCGGTGTGGGCGGGGCATCACAGCGATTGGTTCGGCAGTCGCGCCGAGCGGCAATGGACGGCCGAGCCGCACTGGGGGATCTGGGCGACACCTGAGTCTGAGCTGCACGTCCTTCCCGAGTTGAAGGGCAAGGATGTGATCGACCTCGGGTGCGGTACGGCCTATATCGGGGCGTGGGTGGTGCGTGCTGGTGGGCGACCGGTCGGGGTCGACACGTCGGCGGAGCAGTTGGCGACGGCTGCGGGACTTCAGAAGAAGTTCGGGCTGCGCTTTCCGTTGCTGCAGGCGAACGCGGAGAGCGTGCCGCTGCCTGACGACAGCTTCGACGTGGCGATCAGCGAGTACGGCGCCAGCAGTTGGTGCGATCCCGCATTGTGGATCCCGGAGGCGGCGCGACTGCTTCGGCCCGGCGGCCAGCTGGTCTTCCTGCGCAACTCCACGCTCGTCGAGCTCTGCACGCCGCCTGACGCGCCCGCAGTCACCCGCGAGTTGAGTCGTCCGTACGCCGATGTCGCCCGGATCGAACGCGCCGACGGCGGAACACACTTCCAGCTCCCGACCGGCCGGTTGATCGGAGTACTCCGCGCCGCCGGCTTCACCATCGAGGAGCTCACCGAGTACGTCGTGCCGCCGGGCAGTCGCTCCGAGTACGACTATGTGACTCCCGAATGGGCGGCGAACTGGCCGTCGGTCGAACTATGGAAGGCCACCCGTCGCGGCTAGCGTCTTGATCGGCTCGGGTAGCTCGAGCGCGGGACCCTCGGACTGTTTGTCTGCGATTGCGCGGCGCAGGAGCGGCAGGTTGAGCGTCGTCGGGTCGACGGCGGTGAGGGTCGCTGCCAGGCGGGCGTCCTGGTGGCGCGCGATCATGGTGACGAGTTGGACCTCCAGCGGGACGACCGGGATCGGCTGATCGTGGCAGTTCAGGGTCTGTCGCTGCGCCCACACCAGCGGGGTGCGGGTTTCGAGCATCAGACCGGCGACGGCGGGGGCGTCGATGTGGGCCAGTTCGACCTTGACGCCGTCGATGATCCACCGACCGAACCTCCACCGCTCGTCGGCCCCGCCGAAGTGCAGGACGGGCGCTACCGTCGTACTGATCCAGTCGGCAGGTCCGTTTGGTTCGGTGGACTGCGGCGTCGGCAGGATCGCCGCTGCACGCACGATGTCGTCCTCCGTGCGACCGGCGATGTCGATGTCGCCCGGCAGAACGGCGGCGCCCCGCAGCG
>DASSDE010000063.1:0-3887 GCA_035697365.1 Kribbella sp.
GGCAGTCCCTGAGGTACTCGCCGACGCCGTAGAAGGGCACCACAACGCTCAACCGCGGCGTCACTCCGGTGGGCCCTCCCTCGCTACGCAGTCAACTCACTACGTAGCGGCAACGAGGTGCACCGTCAGGAGGTTATGCACGGGCTCAAATCCGTACCGCGACCAGATCCGCTGAATTCCGGTCTGGTGCGCTTGGGCGGTGACCACCAGACGCCGGGTCGAACAGGCGTCCTCGACCGCGGCCAGCAGGTGACCGTACCGCCCGCGGCCCTGCTCGGCGGGCACAACGCCGGCCAGTTGGAGCTCGCTCCAGGAGCGCTGCTGGTCGATCGCTGCCAGCGCCAGTACGCGGCGGTCCGGGCCGCGCAGTACGACGGCACCGACGTCGGCGATCCGCCGCCGGGCCCACTCCTGGCGTCCCGCGAGCGCACGGCTCCGGTCGAAGACCGGGTTCGAACAGTAGTGGTTGCCCGAGTCGCCGAAGACGTCCGCGACCAGGTCGTCGACCAGGACGTCGTCGATCTCGTCCTCGCGCTGGGTGGTGAACCCGGCCAGCGGCGCCGGGCGCCGGCCTTTGCCGACCGGCAGCGCCCAGCAGACGACCGTGTCGGCGAGCAGCGCCCGTCTGGGCCCGCTCGACAGCGCGGCGAACCAGGTGGTCTCGCGGGCCGGGTACCGGAGCACGATCACGTCGGCGGTCGAATTCTCGACCGCGGCCAGCACCTCGGCCAGCGGCGTACCGGCGGAGGCGGACACCGACATGCGATCGATCGAGACGCCGAACCGCTTGGCCGCGTCGACGGACGGGCGCACGGTCAGTTCGCCTGCCTCGAGGGCGTCGTACCAACTCATAGGCCGTCGAGCTTAAGGCATCACAGCGACGTCCCCCTTCAGCACGTACGGTAGTAGGGCGCTACCTGCGCGAACGGAGGAACAAGGGAGACAAGGATGGCACCCCAGCGCGACCACGAGCTTCCTGATGGCAATCACGTGATCGTGATCGACACCGAGTCAGCCTCCGGACACCTGGGCACGATGCTGCAGCGGTTCCGCGACGGCAGAACCGAGCCGATGGTCTTCAGTGACACCGGCGAACCTGAGGCCGTCGTGATCTCCTTCGCCCAGTGGCTCGAGTACCAGGAGCTGGTCAAGGACGCTGCCGCTGCCGCGCGCGTGGAGGAAACGACCCGGCAGCGACTCGAGGACACCCCACCGGAGGCCTACGTCCCTCGCGAACGCTCCCGCTTGCGGGTGAGCGGCGAGCAGCGGGACTCCGATGGCTGACCCCTATGTGCTGCGCCTGCATCCCGAGCTGGCGGCGGAGCGAAAGGCTCTCGAGACAGCCGCCGCGCAGGACCCGACCGGCCGCGATGCCAAGCTGTTCAATGCGCTGGAGGACGGCCTGGACGCCTTGGCAGAAGGCCGCGAGGCGGAGTTCGACGGCAAGCGCATGCACTCGATCCAGGACAAGTACGGCGAGCTCGGCGACCATGCCGAGATCAAGATCGAGGTGGACGAGGAGTACGCGCCGAACGGGTACAAATTCGGTGCGTCGCACCGGCTGACGTACCAGGAGGCCGAAGGGACCACGGAGGATCCGCGGCCGGTCAGGCGGGCGATCGCCTTCGAGCCACGCAAGGATGGTCAGCCCTTCGTCGTCAGCGGCCAGCGGAACGAACGCGCTCTCAGCGTGGGGCTTGACGAGCTGGACCAGGCCAAAGCTGCCGAGGCAACCGGTGGCAACGCGCCGATCACGCCGGTCCGGATGCCGCTGGACACCGAGCTTGCGACCGCCATCCACGCCGGAACGAACCCGACGCACGACAAGCGCGGCGTGACCAGGCCGGCGGAGACACCAGTTGCGTCGAACGCCGCATCACAGGCCCAGGCCAAGCAGCGTGGTCCTGGGGTGACGAAGACCTGAGGTCTCACACGCAGTGACCTGACGCGTTCGTGGCGCAACGGATTTCACATTAGTGTTACGACATGCGCGCGAAAGCGAGGCGGCGGGGGCCGCGAACCGCGGGGCCTTCCCTTTCCGGTCTGGTTGCCGGTCTCGCGGTCGTCGCACTGGCGATCGTGCTGCTCGCGCTGCACTCGACGGCCTTCGAGCTGGCCCGGTTCGCGCTGTTCACCGTGGTCGCGGTGACCCTGCCCGGGGTCGTGCTCTGGCGGCTGATCGGCGGATACGGACGGAATCTCGTCGAGGACCTCTCCGCCGGTTTCGCCGTCGGTACGGCCGGGCAGGTGCTGGTGTACCTCGCCAGCGCCTCGATCGGGCTGCAGGCGTGGTCATGGGTGTGGGCGCCGGTCGTCCTGGTGATCGCGTTCGTGGACCGCGACGCCCGCGCGCGGGTCTGGCGACGGGTCGAGCGGCCGCTCCGCCCGCTGCAGGCATGGCTGCTCGCGGCGTCGACGGCGGTCGTGCTGCTGATCGTGTACCGCCGTGGACCGGGGCAGTTCCTCCCGGCGTACACGGATCCGCTGCGGGCCTATCCGGACCTCGCGTTCCAGCAGGCGCTGGCCGCGAGCGCGAAGTACGACGTACCGATCTCGACGTTGTGGCTCGGCGGCGAGCCGATGAAGTACCACACGTTCTTCCACCAGGCGACCGCCGCGACGCAGTGGGGGACGCGGATCGACCTGACCGATCTGATCCATTCGCTGAGCTGGCTGCCGCTGTTCCTGGCCGGGTGCGGGCTGGTGTTCGCGCTCACCACCCGGCTCACCCCGGCGGCCGAGTCGGGTGCGACGTGGGCGGGGCCGCTGGCGGTGTTCGTCGCCGGGCTCGGCGGGGCGGTGCAGCCGCTGGCAGGGGTCGGGTTGGGCGGGATCTCGACGGCCGTGGCGGCGTACCTGAGCCCGACGCAGAACCTCGGCGTCCTGATCGCACTGGCGATCTGTGTGGTGGCGGTGGACCTGCTCCGCGCCGACGGACGCCCGCGGGCGCGGTGGGTGTTACTGGTGCTGCTCGCGCTGATCGCGGCCGGGTCGAAGTCGACGATCTTGCCCGTGGTGGGCGTCGGGTTCGCGTTCGCGTTTCTGCAGCTGGGGCTGGCCCGGCGCAGTACCCGGCCGGCGTTCCTGGGTGGGTTGCTGTCGCTGGCGATGTTCGTGGCCGCGTTGATCACGATCTTCGGCGGCAGCACGTGGGGGACGCGGATCAAGCCGTTCGAGACGTTCGTCCAGCTGGCGCCGTTCTCGATGCTGATCTCGAATCCGCATGCACAGTTGTTGTCTGGGGCAACCACCTTGCTGAGCTGGGCGCTGGCGGCGTCGGGGCTGTTCTTCCTCGGACGGAAATGGCGGGACTCCGGGGCAGTTTTCCTTGCAGGCGTGGCGGTTGCGGGTCTGTTGGGCACACTGCTGACCACCCAGTCCGGCGTCAGTCAACTGTACTTTCTGCGGACCGCATTCCCGATGATTGCCGTACTCGCGGCGGCCGGCCTCGCGAACCTGGTCGGCCGGCTCGGGGATCGACGGGCCGTGGTGCTCGTCGGCGCAGCGGGGTTGCTCGGCCTCGGGGCGTTGGCAGTCGCGCGCTCGGAATCGGCCGATCTGCTCGGTGTCAAAGGCCCGTGGTTGTGGACAGCGGCCGCGGTGGCTGTCGTCGCGGTGCTGGTCGCGGTCGCGTGGAAGCTGGCGCGGCGGCCGGGCAACTTTCTGGTCGCACTGCTCGGCGGCGCGGTCGCGGCCTGCATGATCGGGGCGGCATTGGTGCCGCTGCAGGCGTTCGTGTCGGACAAGTCGTCCAACCTGGTGTTCGCGCATCCGTTTCGCGGCGGCGCGACGGCCGCGGAGGCCGGCGCCGCGCAGTGGCTGCGGCGGAACAGCAAGCCCGGCGATCTGATCGCGACCAACGCGCACTGCATCATCGAGCGCGACGG
>DASSDE010000064.1:0-2685 GCA_035697365.1 Kribbella sp.
CGCGAGCTCGATCGGCTTGGTGACGTTCTTGATGGTCAGCTCGCCGGCCAGGACGTAGTCGTCGCCCTCGGGCTTGATGGCGGTGCTGACGAAGGTCATCTTCGGGCTGTTCTCGGCGTCGAAGAAGTCGCCGGAGCGCAGATGCCCGTCGCGCTGCTCGCTGCGGGTGTGCACCGAGCCGAGCTCGATCTCGACGCTGCTCGTGGACTCCTCGATGGTGTCCTTCACCACGATCTCGCCGCTGAACTCCTGGAAGGTGCCACGCACCTTGGTCATCAGGTGACGGACGGTGAAGCCGATCTCGCTGTGCGCGGCGTCGAGGGCGTAGGTGCCGGCGACCAGGCCGGGGATGGTGCTGGTCGGGGTGCCGGTGGTGGTGTCGCTCATGGGGTCCTCTCGGAAAGTGCTGTTGCTGGTCGGGGGCGACGCAGCCGGGTCTATAGTTAAATCTTCAACCGATGACTACGACAGTAGGCAGTAACGGTTTAAAAGTCAACTACATTCCCGCTACACTGTTCCCGTGACGATGGAGACTGAGATGGACCGGGGGACTCGGTGGCTCAACGCCGAGCAGCAGGTCGCGTGGCGTGCGTACCTGCTGGGCACCGCACGCCTGATGGCCAAACTCGACGACGACCTGCGCCAGTTCGGCCTCGGAATCAACGACTACGAGATCCTGGTCCGGCTCTCCGAGGCGCCCGACCGGCGGCTGCGGATGGCCGACCTGGCCGACCGGCTGCACCAGAGCCGGTCCCGCCTGACCCACACCGTCGGCCGCCTGGAGGCCGCCGACCTGGTCCGCCGGACGTCGTGCACCAGCGACAAGCGCGGCGTCTGGGCCGAGCTGACCGACTCCGGCTTCGCCCTCCTCGAGCAGGCTGCGCCGTACCACGTCGACGGCGTCCGGGAGAACCTGGTCAACCTCGCCAGCCCGGACGACTTCGCCGCCGTCGGGCGCGTCTTCGACGCCGTCTCCGAGCACATCGGGCAGCGCTGAATCAGGTCGTGCTCGGGTGGCCGGCCGGCGTGATCTCCAGTGCGAGCTCATCCCGGCCGGCGCCGCGGTAGGCCATCATCTTGTCGCGCATCCGCCGCTTGACCGGCGGCAGGTGATTGACCGCGCGCATCCCCGTCCGCATCCCGGCCAGCATCATCCGTCCGACCAGCGGCTTGTGGATCGGATCGGCCGACGTCATCTGGGCGCGCGACTTGATCACGGCATCGAAGCCGTACTCGATCATCTTCGCCTCGTACTCGTGAACAGCGCCGACGAGTTGCTGCCGACCGTCCCGTACGTCGATGAGCGCACGGCACAGGTTGACGGCATCGCGGAGCGCGGTGTTGGCGCCGACGCCGCGACCGGGTGTCATCGTGTGAATCGCATCACCGATCAGCGTGACGTTCGAGCTCTCCCACGGCTCGAGCGGCACCGAGGTCCAGATGTTCACCGGGAAGCAGGTGCCCGGATCGGTCAGCTCGAACAGGCGCCGCAGGTTCGGGTGCCAGTCGGGAGTCGCCTGCAGGGCCACATCGACGAGTTCCTGACCGCGCAGCTCCATGATGTTCGCGGGCAGCTTGTCCCTGGCGGCCGACAGGCCCCAGTTGATGTAGTCGCGGGTGTTGTCGAACTGCAGGCCGGGCCAGCGCCGGATCAGCTCCTCGGTGTTGCCGCCGATCCCGCGCTTCACGCGACCGTCGCGGTCCCACTGGAACTCCATCACGTGGATGATGCAGAACAGACCGCGCGGTGCGTTGATCATCGAGATGCCCTCGAACACCTTCGGCGGCACCAGCTTCGCGCTCTCGTCAGTGATCGGCAGCTTGCCGGCGATCGCCACGATGCCGGTCTCCTCGGTCTGCGCCTGCGGCAGGTACTGACGCCGCACCCGTGAGCCGGCGCCGTCCGCGGCGACCAGCAAGTCCCCCGTCGCCTGGGTGCCGTCGGCGAAGTAGGCCGTGACCTGGTCGCCGTGCTGCTCGAACCTGGTGAACTCCTTGCCGAACTCGACGACGTCCTCGAGCCCCGTCAGCAGGAGCTGCCGCAGCGTCATCCGGCTGATCGACTTCTCGCTCTCGACCGGATCCGTCGAGACGGGGATCTGCATCGACAGGACCTCCTTGAAATCCTCGGTGAGCATGTTGAAGTACTTGGGGTCGCGTGCCTTCGTGGCCACGAACGTGTCGTACAGCTCCTGCGGGAGCAGTGAATGCAGCGCACGGCTCCCGTCCGGGTCGATGCCGACCCGATAGCCGTGCAGGCCGTCGGTGCGCAGCGCGTCGCGCTCGAACACGGCCACCTCGATCCCCGCCCGCAGCAGGCCGTGCGCCAGCGCGAGCCCACCGGTCCCACCGCCGATTACCAGCACCTTCATAATCTCTCGTCCCTTCAAGTATCTTAGTAATCCGAGTATCTTGGGAACCCGAGGGAAATGCAAGCTCTATGCTGAGGCGGACCATGACCAGTACCCGCGAAGAGCTGACCGGCGAGATCCAGCAGCGCCTGATCCGATTCATCGCCGAGGTGGTGCTGTACAACCACGCCGTCTCCGCGAAGGTCGGGCTCGGCGCGAGCGACTCGCAGTTCATGACGCTGCTGCAGACGTACGGCCCGCTGACCCCGCGGCAGCTCGCCGAGCACACCGGCCTCACCTCCGGGACCGTCACCGGGGTGATCGATCGCCTCGA
>DASSDE010000065.1:0-5974 GCA_035697365.1 Kribbella sp.
GTCAGCAGGCGGTCGCCCAGCCGCCAGCGCGCGTCGTCGATCGCCCGGTACGTCTGCGGGCCGACGACCCCGTCGATCATCAGCCCGCGTTGCTGCTGGAATCCCCGGACAGCGTGTGCGGTCGCTTCGTCGTAGACGTCGTGACCGCCGGTCAGCAGCCCGAGTCTTTGCAGCTTGCCGACGATCTCCGCGACCGCCTCACCGCTGTCGCCGATCCGGTACACGCCGTGCGGGGAATCCATCAGGTAATGCTCCTTGCCGGTGTGGCGGGGTGACTCAGGCGGTGAAGTCTGACAGCTCCTTCAGCAGCGCGGCCTTCGGCTTGGCGCCGACGATGGACTTCGCGAGCTCACCGTTCACGTAGACGTTGATAGTAGGGATACCCGTGACCTTGTAGTTGCTCGGGGTAACCGGGTTCTCGTCCACGTTCATCTTCAGGAACGTGATCTTGTCGCCGTGGTCCTGGTTCAGCTCCTCCAGGATCGGGGACACCTGGCGGCACGGTCCGCACCACTCGGCCCAGAAGTCCACCAGGACCGGCTTGTCGCTCTTCAGTACGGTCTGGTCGAACTCGGCGTCGGTGACGGCGTTCATCTTCTCGGCCACGGGTGTAGCTCCTTCAATGCCTTGGGATGGAATGGTTGGGGTTCAGACGGAGGCAGGCTGGGTGGTGGCCTGCGCGGCGGGCGCGGCGTTCGCCACGTCCTCGAGTGCGGTCAGGTAGCGCTCGGCGTCCAGCGCGGCGGCACAGCCGGTGCCGGCGGCGGTGATCGCCTGCCGGTACGTGTGGTCCACCAGGTCGCCGGCCGCGAACACGCCGGGCAGGTTGGTCTCGGTGCTGTTCGCCTTGACCAGCACGTACCCCTCCGCGTCCAGGTCAACCTGGCCCTTGACCAGCTCGGACCGCGGGTCGTGGCCGATCGCGATGAACAGGCCGGTGGTCGGCAGGTCGCGGGTCTCGCCGGTGACGGTGTCCTTCAGAGTCACGTGGGAGAGCTTGTCCTCGCCGTGGATCTTGTCGACCGCCGAGTTCCACTGGAACTCGATCTTGTCGTTGGCGAACGCCCGGTCGGCCATGATCTTCGACGCGCGCAGCTCGTCGCGGCGGTGCACCAGGTGCACCTTCTTGGCGAACTTGGTCAGGAAGGTGGCCTCCTCGATGGCCGAGTCGCCGCCGCCGACGACCGCGATCTCGTGGTCGCGGAAGAAGAAGCCGTCACAGGTCGCACACCAAGACACTCCGTGTCCGGACATCCGGTCCTCGTCGCTCAGCCCGAGCTTGCGGTAGCCGGAGCCCATCGCCAGGATGACGGCCTTCGCGCGATGCTCGGTGCCGGCCGAGTCGGTGACCACCTTGATGTCGCCGGTCAGGTCGACCTTGGTGACGTCGTCCGGCACGAGCTCGGCGCCGAAACGCTCGGCCTGGGTGCGCATCTCGTCCATCAGCGCCGGACCCATGATGCCCTGCGAGAAGCCAGGGAAGTTTTCCACCTCGGTGGTGTTCATCAGCGCGCCACCAGCGGTGACGGAACCCTCGAAGACCAGCGGCTCCAGGGCCGCGCGTGCCGCATACACGGCGGCGGTGTACCCGGCCGGGCCGGAACCGACGATGATGACGTTGCGGACTGTGGAGTCGCTCATTCAGGCGTTCCTCGTGTCGTCGAGACAGTGACGTCGTACTCAACGGATCCTAGAGGCCGACCATTCCCCAGAGCCGGGTGGTGGGGTGGGACCGTATGAATACGGTACCCATCGACGAGCCACTGCACTGCATCGCCGTACGAGGTGCGGCTCAGCGGTTGCTGAGAGTCACCGTGGTCTCGAAGAACGACGTGGCGACGCCGCCGGGGGCACTACATCCGGTGACCGCGAAGACCTGGATGTCGCTCGGTGAGGCGCCCTGCAGCCCGATCAGCGTGGACCGCTTGCCATCCACCTTGGCAGGCTGCACCAGCCGGACGTTCGAGTTCGAGCGGTCGGCGGCGAACGCCCGCGCGCAGGACTGCTCGTCGTTCGTACCGTGCAGGATCGCCTTCGGGGTGTGGTCCAGCCAGCGCTTCGCCGACGAGCCGATGTCCTTGGAGTTCAGCGTCACGGTCTCGGCCGGCGGCGTGTTCGAGTCGGTGGCCGCGGCGCCCTCGTTCGCCTGGTCCTTGGTGGCGAACACGACACCGACGCCGAGCGCGGCGATCAGCACCACACCGGCTGCGGCGGCGAGCAGCTTCGGCAGGTGCCGGCGCGGCTCTTCGCGGAGCTGGGCGAGCGAGTGCACGCCGACGGTCGAGGCCCGCAGCACCGACTCGGACACGATCACCGCGTCCAGGTGCTCGGCCACGTCGGCCGGGATCGGGATGTCGGCGCGGCCCTCGTCGGCCAGGTCGATGGTCAGTTGTACGAGGGCGTCGTACGTCTGCTGGCACTCCGGGCAGGCCTTCACGTGCTCACGAGCGCGATGCGCCTCGGGGGCAGGCAGCAGGTTCTCGATCAGATCGGCGATCGTGTCCGTGTCCAGGTGCTCGAGGTGCTCACTGGTCGGCAGACCGGGATCGGTCATCGGGGGCTCGCCTCCTCACGGGAGGTGCGTGGCCGTTGCCACATGGTCATCAGGAAACTCCGGTCGAAGGCGTCAGTCGTCCGGTCGCCAGAGGCAGGCGACTTCGCTTCGACGGGGGAGCTGCTCATTCGGTTCCCACCGCTTCCGCGGCGGACTCTTCCGGTACGTCGGGCTTCCTGGTCGTCTGCCAGTGCCGCAGCAGCGGAAGCAGTTTCGCGCGGCCGCGCGCGCAGCGGGACTTGACCGTACCGGGGGCGCAGTCCAGGATCGCGGCCGCCTCCTCGATCGAGTACCCCTCCATGTCGACCAGGACGAGCGCGGCCCGCTGGTCCTCGTTGATCTGCTTCAGCGCGTTCAGCACGTCGAGGCGGCGCTCGCGGACCTCGGCCGGGTCGTCCTCGGCCGGACCGGCCAGCTCGGCGGCGCGGTCCTCGTCCTCGGGCAGCGGATCGGCGGCCCGCACCTGGCGGCGGCGGATCCGGTCCAGACACGCGTTCACCACGATCCGGTGCAGCCAGGTGGTCACCTTGGCGTCGCCGCGGAACGAGTCCGCCCGGCGAAACGCCGAGATGAACGCCTCCTGCAGCGCGTCGGCCGCCTCCTCGGGCTCACCGAGCGTCCGGATCGCAACCGCCCACATCCGGTCCCGGTGCCGCTTGACCAGGAACCCGAACGAGTCCGGGTTGCCGGCGACGTGCATCCGGAGCAGCTCGTGGTCGTCCAATTGGTCGAAGCTCGTCGGGCCGCTCGGAACGGCAGGCTGCGCCACGCCCTGCGGAACCGGTTCGTCCGCGCCGATGCGCGGGACGTCCGGCCGGGGCGGCGGATTGCCCGAGTCCAGGTGAGCGGTCATTTCTGGATCGTGACCTCCGAGATGATCCCCTGGTAACCGTCCGACACCTTCGGCAGCTTGGTCAGCCAGACCAGTACGTACCGGGTCTCGGCCGGTGCCGTCGGCTTCAGGGTCACCGTACCCTCGGGCTGGTCCTCCTGGGCCGCCACGGAGTCCCAGCCGTCGATCGAACTCGGCGACTTGGTGGTGTCGCCCTTCGGGATCAGCACCTCGAGGCTGGTGTCGTCGCCCTGCAGCGCCACCGCGACGCTCGACACGGAGGTCTTCGCGCCGAGGTCGTAGATGATGCCGACGCCGTCCTTGATGCCACCGAGGTTCGGCTTGTTCTTGTACGACTGCGTCTTCCACGTCGTGTCGGCGTCGCCGTCGTACGTGTTCGGGACGTCCTTGCGGTGCTCCTCGCCGTTGCCCGGCGGCGGGTCGAAGTCCTTGGCGCCGGCGATGGTGGCCTTGCCGCCGGTGGTCGCCGACGGGGTGGTGCTGGTCTGCGGTGGGGCACTCGACTTGGTGCCGCCGTCACCGCTGTCCTGGTCGTTGTTCATCGCGCCCTTGAGCAGGAACTGTGCCATCGCGACCACCGACAGCAGCGCGAGGATCGCCAGCAGGATCAGGATCCGGCCGCCCCAGGAGCCCTTCTGCTTCGGCTCGTCGCGGCGCCGGCCGTTGCCGTTCGACGACGACGGCTGCCGGCGGATCGGGCGGGTGTCCGTGGCCGGTTCGTACGCCGGCTGCGGCTGGCGGTAGCCGTTCGGCTCGGAGTTGTACGGCGAGTGCGGGTCGAGCGCCGGCGGCGGAGCCTGCGGCACCACCTGGGTGGCGTCGTCGATGCTGCCGTTCTGGCGGGCGACCTGGACGGTCTCGTCCATCCGGTTCGGCGGCTCGTGGGAGCTGCCGACGACTCCGGACAGCGCGGCGGACAGACCAGCCGCGCTCGTGATCGGCGGGGCGTGGTGCCGCGGCGGGTCGCCGAGCAGGCGGTCGCTGATGTCGTCCAGCGACCGCGGTACGCCGGCGCGCACCTGGCGCGGGCTCAGCAGGCGGCCGTGCTCGACCGGAGCGGGCTGGAGACCCCAGGCCGGAGCCGGGCCGGGCCAGCGGCCGGTCAGCGAGGCGAAGAGCAGCTCACCGAGCGAGTGCACGTCCTCCTCCGGCGAGCCGGCACCGGACGAGCGCAGCGCCGCCTCGGTGGCGACGCCGACGACCTTGATCGCGCCCGCATCCGTGACGACCACCGTCGCCGGGCTGATCGCGCCGTGCGCGAAGCCGGTGCGGTGCAGATTCTCGAGGGCCTCGGACACCTCGCGGGCCAGCCAGCCCGCCTGCTGCCCGGTAAGCGGCCCGCTGCCGAGCATCCGCTCCAGCGTCCGGCCGCCGGCCCACTCGCGCACGCAGTACGTCACGCCGTCGTGCATGTCGCAGTCGAGCACCCGCAGGAACCGCGGGTCGTTCGCCGCGGCGGCCCGGCGGGCGGCGTCGAAGAGCAGGTTGGTCCGCGGGTCCCCGACCGGGAGGACGTCCACGACGACCGCGCGGCTGAGCACCTCGTCGACGGCCCGCCACACGCGGGCGCCGTCGATCTCCGCGAGCAATTCGGCGATCCGGTACCGCCCGGCCAGCAGGGCACCAGGACTCACGGTCTGGTTCGACACGGTGACTCTCGCCCTCCTGTACGCACAACGGCCTGATCGCAGGCCCCATGGTAGTGCCCTACTGACCCCGCAAGTGGTGCACTAATGCACAAGCGGTCCGGATCAGCGTCCGATCGGCAACTTCGATGTGACCATGGACACCACGTCGTTGACCTCGTGGATACGAAGTACCCGCGACACGCCGGCGTACACCGGAAGCATCACGACCCCGGCCACCGCGAGTTCGAGGATCGCACCGAGAGGTCCGGACCAGTCGATGGCCAGGCTCAGGATCCAGAGCACGACCCGTCCCGCACCGGCGCCGGCCACGGCCGCGATCACCATCGCGAGCAGCGGCAGGCCGATCCCGGCCCCCGGCACGCGCGGCACCTTCCGGCGCAGCACCGGCCGGGAGATCAGGACTGCGACCAGGTACGCCAGCGCGTACGCCCCACCGAGCACCACACCGCTGAAGCGCAGGTGTTCCTTGTCGAGCAGCACCCGGACGCCGATCAACGCGGCCGCGATGTTCGTGCCGGCGATCACGCACTGCAGGAAGAACGGTGTGCGCGTGTCCTCGAAGGCGTAGAACGTGCGCAGCTGGAAGTACTGGACGGTGAACGGCACGATCCCGAGCGCGAGCGTCATCAGCGTGTACGACATCAGCGGCAGGTTGTTCTTGCCGGAACCGTACCCGGCGATCAGCGTCACGATCGGGTGCGCGAAGGCGATCATCGCGGCCGCCGCCGGGACCACGATCGCGAGCGTCTGCCGGATCGAACGCGCCGACATCCGCCCCACCTCGGCGGTGTCGCCGTCGGCGGCCAGTGCGGACATCTGTGGCAGCGCCGCCGTCGCCAGCGAGACCGTGACGATGCCGTGCGGCACGAGGATGATCAGCATCGCCGTGCTGTACGCGAACAGACCCGCCTTCGCGCC
>DASSDE010000066.1:0-7642 GCA_035697365.1 Kribbella sp.
CACCGCCCGCGGACAGCGCGAGCACGCGGAAGCGGTCCCGGTTCCGCCCGATGAGCTCGAGTGCCGTGGTACCGATCGAGCCGGTCGAGCCCAGGATAACGACGCTGCGCGGGTTCACGACGCCATTGTTCCAG
This sequence comes from Kribbella sp., assembly GCA_035697365.1. Classification (GTDB taxonomy): domain Bacteria; phylum Actinomycetota; class Actinomycetes; order Propionibacteriales; family Kribbellaceae; genus Kribbella. The sequence continues at coordinate 135 of DASSDE010000066.1, forward strand.
GTCAGGACAGCAACAGCCGGAACGGGAGTGCGCCGAGGCTGATCTCGTCGCCGTGGACCACCATGGCGGTCTGGATCGGTACGCCGTTCACCTGTGTCCCGTTGGTCGACCCCAGGTCGCGGAGCTCGTAGCTGGTCGCGTCGATGCGCAGCAGCTCCGCGTGGTGCCGGCTGACCTCCTGCCGATCCAGGATCAGGTCACAGTCCGGAGCACGACCGATGCGAACCAGATCCAGGAGCGGTACGACGTCACCTTCCGCCCCGACCAGTGCGGGCTGCGGCCCTGTCTCCAGCGCGGCAGCGATCTCTGCGACTCCAGCGGTCCGGATGGACAGCGAGACGATCACATCGTCACCCTTGTCCACATGCAGGTTGTGCTGAGCGCCGTACCCCTGCAGCAGGTCCCCGTGCTCGTCAACGACCACAGCTGACACGTGGTAGTACCCCGGGGGCAGTTGTGCGTACGCCGCTGAGCCGAGCGATGCGGTGAGCACCACGGCGTCGTACTCACGGTGACTCACATCAGTGATCGTGATGAGGACCGGGTTGTTGGCTGTGAGATGCGCCTCGGCGCCGGTGTCCCCCGGTGTGAACTCGACGGTGATCATCGGGGCCGGGCGGATCTCGTCCAGTCCGACCAGCCGGTCGACCGCGGGAACCGTGCCCGTGGGAACGACGAGCGGCACGTACTGCCCGTGGGAGCGGATCAGCACGTCCAGCTGCGGCCGCGACCACCCGTTGCGGCGGGCAAGCAGGTACGCGTTGACCACTCCCTTGCCGAAGATGAACGCCACATCTCCGACAACGGCGCGCACGAATCCACTCACAGGCTCCATCGGCACCCCCACAGTGCATCAGTATCCAGGAATCGCGACGCCGGTACGGCAGTGCGCAGCGTGTCACCGGTGCCGCCGTACTGTTGCCGGGTGACCACCGCCTTAGTGATCGAGAACGACCGGGAGAGCGGACCGGGACGGCTGCTCGGCTGGATGGCCGCCCGGGGCATCTCCCCGGTCGTCGTCCGGGCCTGGGCCGGTGAACCCGTACCCGCGAGTGTGGCCGGGCATGCGGCCCTGATCATGCTCGGCGGCGGGATGCTGCCGGACGAGGACGAGCGGTCCCCGTGGCTGCCTGCGGAGCGCGCACTGCTGCGTGACGCGCACGGGAAGGTGCCGGTGCTCGGGATCTGTCTCGGGGCGCAGTTGCTGGCGCACACGTTCGGTGGCGAGGTCTTGGGAAAGCACGGGCTGCCGGAGAAGGGCGTGACTGCGCTGACGGTGCTCCCGGGTGCTGAGGACGACGTACTACTGGCCGGGCTTCCGTCGTCCGTGCTGGCCGTTGAGAGTCACCAGGACCAGATCACGCGGCTACCGGAGGATGCGGTGCTGCTGATGTCCAGTGAGCGCTGTCCGAACCAGATGCTCCGGATGGGGCAGAGCTGGGGTGTGCAGTTCCATCCGGAGGTCGAGGCAGAGCGGGTACGGCGGTGGAGTCCGGAGCGGCTGGTGACGCTCGGGTTCGATCCGGTTCAGGTGGTCGCGGATGCGGACCGGTACGCCGCCGACCTGGACAAGACGTGGTCCCTGGTTGTCGGCCGCTTCCTGGACCTGGCGAGCCGCGCCGAGTGAGGTTCTGCTCCGACCTGTAGCGGCGCTACCTTTGGGTTCATGAGTCTGGAGCAGCCGCCGCCCGGTCACCGGGCATCCGACAACGACCGCGAGCGTGCCGCCGCCGTGGTCCAGGAAGCGCACACCGACGGGCGGCTGGACTTCCAGGAGCTGGACGAGCGGCTGACCCAGATCTACACGGCCAAGACCCAGCTCGAGCTCCGCAACGCGACCGCCGACCTGGTGCCGGTCGCGCACGGCAGCGCGCAGGAGCTGACCCTCCGGGCCAAGCACAGCGCCCAGAAGCGCGAGGGCGCCTGGACCGTCCCGGAGCGGCTCACCGCGATCGCGGAACACTCCTCGGTGAAGCTCGACTTCACCGACGCCCTGGTGCAGTGGGCCGAGATCCACGTCGACGCACACGCCAAGCACAGCTCGGTGGTGATGGTGATCCCCGAAGGCTGGAGCGTCGACATCGACCAGGTGGACATGGTCCACAGCACCGCCAAGAACAAGGCAGTCGCCCCCCGGGCCGGCGGCGTCCGCCTCCGGGTAACCGGCCAAGCCCGCCACGGATCCATCACCGTCCGCCACCCCCGCAAACACCACTGGTGGTGGCCTTGGTACCGCAAATGAGCTCGGTCCCGTTCGAGGAGACCTACGTCGGCAGCCTGCGTCAGCACGTCGGCGCCCAGCGACTGATCACTCCCGGCCCGCGCGCCATCATCCTCGACGACGCGGGCGATGTACTCCTCGTCCGCCGCTCCGACGACAGCACCTGGGTGATGCCCGCCGGCGGCCTCGAGCTCGGCGAGTCGATCTGGGACGCTCTGGTGCGCGAGGTACACGAGGAGACCGGTCTCGTCGTCGAGGCGGCGACGCCGATCGCCTTGTACACAGGCCCGCAGTACTGGTTCACGAACGCGTACCGCGGTGAGCACCAGATGTTCTCAGTGGCGTTCCGGGTGGATCGCTGGAGCGGCTCGCTGGTTGCCGAGACCGACGAGACGCGTGATGCGCGGTTCTTCGCACGCGACGAGCTGCCGCCGTTGCGGCCGGTCTACCAGGAGACTCTCGTCGACCTCGATGCTTTTGACGGGGCGCTGATCGTGAAGTAGGTGTGGCCTTCCACACCACCTTGTCGCCGCTCGTACCGGCTAGCGTGAGCACATGGGTGCTTCTCTGGATCTGGTGGATGTCGACTCGTTGCTGACCTCAGAAGAGGTTGACGTGCGGGCCGCCGCGCGACGGTTCGCGGATGAGCGGTTGCGGCCGTCGTTGCCGGAGTGGTTCGAGACGGCCTCGATTCCGGCGCGCGAGTTGGCCAAGGAGCTCGGAGCGCTCGGCTTTCTCGGGATGCACCTGACCGGGTACGGATGCGCCGGCCTCGGCCCGGTCGCGTACGGGCTCGCCTGCCTGGAGATCGAGGCGGCCGACTCCGGCATGCGGTCGCTGGTGTCGGTCCAGGGATCCCTGGCGATGTACGCGATCTGGAAGTACGGCAGCGACGAGCAGAAGAACGAGTGGCTCCCGCGGATGTCCGCCGGCGAGGCGATCGGCTGCTTCGGGCTGACCGAGCCCGATTTCGGCTCGAACCCGGCCGGCATGCGCACCAACGCCCGCCGCGACGGCTCCAGTGACACGGACGACTGGATCCTGAACGGCTCGAAGATGTGGATCACCAACGGCTCGGTCGCCGACGTCGCCGTGGTCTGGGCGCGTACCGACGAAGGCGTCCGCGGCTTCGCCGTCCCCACCTCGACGCCAGGCTTCTCCGCACCGGAGATCAAGCAGAAGATGTCGCTCCGCGCCTCCGTCACGTCCGAGCTGATCCTCACCGACGTTCGGGTCCCGGCCAGTGCGATGCTGCCCGAGGCCCGCGGCCTGTCCGGCCCGCTCGGCTGCCTGAACGAGGCCCGGTTCGGCATCATCTTCGGCGCGATGGGCGCGGCGCGGGACTGCCTGGAGACCGCGATCGCGTACGCCGGCGACCGGATCGTGTTCGACAAGCCGCTCACGTCGTACCAGCTGACCCAGGCGAAGATCGCCGACATGGCCGTCGAACTGAACAAGGGCGTCCTGCTCGCCGTCCACCTCGGCCGCCTGAAGGAGAAGGGCGCGCTCCGCCCCGAGCAGGTGTCGGTCGGCAAACTGAACAACGTCCGCGAGGCGATCGCGATCGCCCGCGAGTGCCGCACCATCCTGGCCGCGAACGGCATCAGCGGTGAGTACCCGATCATGCGGCACGCCAACAACCTCGAGTCGGTCCTCACCTACGAGGGCACGTCCGAGGTCCACCAGCTGGTCATCGGCCAGGCGCTCACCGGGCAGTCGGCGTTCCGCTGACGATTACTGTCCGCCCATCCTGGGCACGGGGAGTGAACAGGCACACCCCGTCCTCGGGAAGGAGCAGGTATGCGGATCGGCCCCGGACTCACACTTGTCGTGGTGGGCGCCATCCTTGCTTTCGCCGTACGTGACACGTTCCACGCAGTGGACCTGACCGCCCTCGGGATCATCATCATGCTCGGCGGTGCAGCGGGAATCTGGCTGACCTATCGGCTCTCCAACCGGACCCGGCGCGGTGACGAGGAAGTCCTCGAACCCGACGTCGAGCGCCAGTACAGCATCAAGCCGCCGCAACAGCGGATCGCCGACGAGCCGATCGACGTCACGCCGACGGCCCCCCGCGACGATCACAAAGGCTTGAGCAGCTAGTCGCGCTCGTCCGCGTGACTCGCTCGCCGTCGGCTTCACCTGCCGGCCGGATGGCTACTTCGCGACCTCGGTCGCGCGCGACTCCCGGACGACGGTGACCCGGATCTGCCCCGGATAGGTCAGCTCTTCCTCGACCTGCTTCGCGATGTCGCGCGCCATCACCTGCGCCGCGATGTCGTCGACCGCGTCCGGCAGCACCATCACCCGGATCTCGCGACCGGCCTGCATCGCGAACACCTTCTCGACGCCGTCGTGGTGCATCGCGATCTCCTCGAGCCGTTCGAGCCGCTGTACGTACGCCTCCAGCGACTCGCGCCGCGCGCCCGGCCGGCCACCGCTGACCGCGTCCGCCGCCTGGGTCAGAACGGCCTCGACGGTCCGTACCTCGACCTCGTTGTGGTGCGCCTCGATGCAGTGCACGACGTCGTCGTTCTCGCCGTACTTCTTGGCGAGTTCCGCACCGACGATCGCGTGACTGCCCTCGGACTCGTGCGTGAGCGCCTTGCCGATGTCGTGCAGGAACGCGCCGCGCTTGCACAGCTTCGGGTCGAGTCCGAGCTCGGCGGCCATCATTCCGGCCAGGTGCGCGGACTCGACAAGATGCTTCAGGACGTTCTGCCCGTACGAGGTCCGGTACCGCAGCAGGCCCATCGTCCGGATCAGCTCCGGGTGCAGATCGGTGATCCCGACGTCGGCCATCGCGTCCTCGGCGGCCCGCTCGCACAGCTCGGCGACCTCGCCCTTGCTGCGCTCGTAGATCTCCTCGATCCGGCTCGGATGGATCCGACCGTCGAGGACCAGCGAGTCCAGCGTCAGCCGGGCCGTTTCGCGCCGGACCGGATCGAAGCACGAGAGCAGTACGGCTTCCGGAGTGTCGTCGATGATCAGGTTCACGCCGGTGGTCTGCTCGAACGAGCGGATGTTGCGGCCCTCGCGGCCGATGATCCGGCCCTTCATGTCGTCGCTCGGCAGGTGCACGACCGACACCACGGACTCGCTCGTCTGCTCCGACGCGAGCCGCTGCACAGCGCCGGTGATGATCTTGCGCGCCTTCGTCTCGCCCTCGTCCAGCGCCTGCCGCTCGATGTCGCGGACGATCGCGTGCGCGTGCCGCTTCGCCTCGTCCTCGATCGAGGCGACGAGTTCGGTCCGCGCCTGCTCGGTGGTCAGGTTCGCGACACCTTCCAGGATCCGGCGGCGTTCGTCCTCGAGGTCTTTGATCTCCTGCTTGCGCTGCTCCAGCGCGGCCGACTGCGCCGTCAGGTCGGCCTGCCGCTCCTCGATCGCGCGGTGCTGCTCGTCGAGCCGCTCCTCGCGTTCGGTCAGGCGATGGTCACGACGCTCCATCTCGAGGCGCTGCTCGCGCAGGTCGTCCCGGATCGACTGCGCCTCCGTTTCGGCCTCCCGCCGTACGTCGGACGCCCGCTGCTCCGCGTCCCGCCGTACCTCGGACGCCCGGTCCTCCGCATTGCCGCGGATCTCCTCGGCGCGCCGCTCGGCGGCCTCGGCCCGGGACCGCAGTACGGCGGCGTCCTCCTCGGCCTGCCTGCGTACCTGCTCGGCGGCGGCCTCGACCTCATGCTGAGCGGTCGACGCCTCGGCGGCCTTCCGGCGAGAGAGAGTGAGGCCGATCCAAGCCAGCAGGCCGGCGATCAGCAGTCCGATCAGGGCCAGGCCAACGGACATCGCTGTCATCGGCGTCTCCCCTCTCCGTCGAGTCCCAGGCGGGACTGTGGCCATCGGTCGAAGGGATTCGCCACCGGATCGCTGATATCGAGGTACGGCAGTGCCGGCGCCACCTCAACCGCGGTGGTGCCAGGTTCAGCCGTTGACGACGGTATCGCCATGCTCGCGCTGCTCGCGCCAACTGCGTGGATGCCGCAGGTGCGGCTGTCCGGCGTTGTTGCCTCGCTTGCTCACCGTGGTCGCCGCCGACAAGGCAGAGACCACGGTGACGCCGCTCGCACCCTGTCGGCCAACGCGGCCTAGGTTTACGTGCGGTGCCGTCTATCCGACGGCGCTGCACGGCGCCGTCGTCCTTCCTTCAGCTCGCTCGAGCGTAATTGCATCTCTTCCGGCAGGTCGCCTGTTTCACCGACCTGCCGGTGCCTGTTCGGGGTGGTTACATCCCTTCCTGATCCCGAGGCTAGGCGCGCCCCACCACCCGGTCAAGAAGGACACTCACACACCACCACCCGATCACAGCACGAGACCACCGCACGGACTGGTCTGCCCAGCCACGTCATCCCGCAGCAAAGTCCCGGATCACGCCCACCAGCGCCACCAGGAACCCACCCACTGTCAACGCCATCGTCAGCCGCTCGTACCCAGCCCCGGCAGCCTTCGCAGTCACGGCACGACCAGGCATCGGTTGCGCCTCGGCCCGCACCCCCACCAAACCCGCAAAGTCGTCTCGCGGCCACATGAACGTCGGCAGGCCGCCAAACCTGCTCCCCCGTACCAGCCGAGGCAGACCCCGCTTGTACCCGACGTGATAGTCACAGGTGCCCGCCACTCCTCGCACGACCCACAGGCACGGCCGGTGCTTGGTGATCTCCACTCGGCACCGAGCCAGGCGCAGCGCCGCGATGTAGAAGAGAAGGATCGCAGCGAACGTCGCGGTCGCTGTCCAGTCGTTCGCGTACGCAGACAACGTGGTGAGCCCGAAGAGCAGCAAGCCCCAGGACTTGAACCGGGTGCGTGTACGCCGTCGCGATCTGCCCACCGTGCCCTCCCCGAGAGGAACAGTTTATAATCGGCCGTTTACACAGTGCGATTATTGCGGCGCGTCGGCTTGACACGCGCTCTGCAGTTGCTCGCGATGCCGGCTGCTTGCTGTCCCCTCGGATCCAGGAGGCGGGCGGTCAGCTATTGCTGGCTGGTGGCTGTGCTGCCGGGAGACGTTCCTTCGGTGGTTGAGCCGGCGGAACTACCAGGCGTCGCCGCCGGGTCGGGTGCGGGCCCACCGGCGACCACGGGGCCATCCGCGGCACTCGTACTGTCTGACTGACCTGCTGCACTGTCCGACTGGCCTGCCGCCGGACTGTCGGCCTGGTCTTGCGCGCTCGCTGAGCCTGTTTGGTCGGCTGCCTCGGCCGGGCCATCGGACTGGGCGCTCTCCGCCGTGCCGGCAGTGCTTGCGTCGGAGGTTGTGTCGGCAGGCTGCGCCGGCGTCTCTTCGGAG
>DASSDE010000067.1:0-3963 GCA_035697365.1 Kribbella sp.
CTCGCCGCGCTCTCCGCTGCAGTTCCGGCGGCGCGCTCGGCAAGCCGCGCGAGTTGCGGATCACTGACCACATCGGCCGCGCGGTGCAGCACCGGTGCCATACCGGCCAGTCCCTGACACCACGAGACGCTCATCGGCAGTGCGGCCGGCTGTTTCGCCTGCGCGGCCAATGCTCCGGTCCGGGCCGCGACCTTGTGCACAATGCGTTCGAGCGCCTCGGCAACCCGGTCGTCCCCGGTAGCAACCACGAAGGCGCGCAGCAGTTCGATCACACCGGACCAACCGTGGGCGTACCCGAACGGTGCGTCGATCGCGGCCTCCTTCGGGATGTCGGCGTCGCGTTCGATCAGCTTCGGCCGAGCCTTGCCGAGCAGGACCTGCACCCGCTCACCGGCCAGATCGAGCCGGGCCGGATCTCCAGTGAGGGCGTGCAGCAGCAGGTGTCCGACGCCGGCGCCCGTCGATCCGTACATCAGATCGTCCCCGCCGCCATCGCCCTGGTGCGGCACCTCGCCGATGCCGGCGGTTTCCAGGCCAAGTGCGGCTGCACGCCGTACGAAGAGCTCCACCCCGGTCAGACCGACGTACAGCCCGGGCATGATGGCGACTCGGTCCAGGGCAGCGACGGTGTGCGCCAGGAGTTTGTGTACGGCCTCCTTGGACCGCGGGTGATCCAGGTGATGGAGCAGTTCGAGACCGATGCCGGCGCTGCCGGTGTAGATGCTGGTGTCGACAGCGCTGTACCCGGAACTGTCGGCGAAGACCCGGTCGTCGAGTTGGTCGAGGATCTGGTCGATCACCAGCGGGATCAGGGCCTCCACATCCGCATCCGTCACGGCCGGTAGGCCGCTCCGCCGCGGCTGGACCGGCTTCGGAGCCGTTCCGGCCGCCAGGTCGGCGAGGGCCGGAACTGCCCGATCCTCGTCGACCAGGGCGCCGACCACCGCGGCGTGGAGCGAGTCGGGGCCGTGGACGGCCACGACCGAACCCAGCATCCGCTCGGCGGAGACGCCGGGACCGACCTTGGCGGCGACTGGCGTCAGACCTGTCGCGGCGAAGCCGAGCGTCATCCCGAGTGCGTGGCAGTCGTCGTACGCCGCAGGCTCACCACCATGACTCTGGCGCCAGGGAGCGAATCCGGGGGTGCCGCCGGGCAGGGTGAATCCGTCCAGGGCCGAGATGCCGAAGTCGATCACCGCCGGGGTCTCGCCGGTCATCACGACATTGCGCGGGGTGAGGTCCGACATCACCACGCCGCGGTGGTGCAGGTCGCGGACAATCGCGGCCAGGTTGGTCGCAAGGTTCAGGAAGCGTTCGCCGGCCGCAGCGTTCCTGGTCGAGTCCGGCGCCGGGCGGTAGCTGCCGGACAGTACGGCGTGGTCGAGCAGATTGGTCTGACCCACGTCGGTGGTGACCAGGAACTCGTCGTCGCCGTGCGCGAAGTGGTCGACGAACGCAGGGACGCCCGGCATCGAATCCAGTGCGGTAAGGATCCGGCGCTCGTTCCGCAACCGGCTGCGCGCGTCAGCGCCGTCGGTGCTCTCCGAGACGAACGCCCGCGCCTGCTTGACGACCACGCGACGGCCGGTGGCGAGATCAACGCCGCGATACACGTTGCCCTTGGCAGCCTTGTAGATCCCTTCTTCGACGCGGTAGCGCCCGCCGAGGACAGTGTCCCCTTGCGGGTCGCCGGATCCGAACGGATCGGCGACCCACGACGGCTGCCGGTACTCCATGGTGGCAGCCGCTTCGAAGGACTCTCCCGCGGGTCCATGCAGCATCAGGCTGAGCCCACCGCGAGGACCGGCGAACCATCGCGATCGAAAGGGCCCGTAGCGGTAGTAGACCGGCGCATCTGCGGCGATTCGGCGGTCGCTGAGGATCCGCGGACCCTCCAATCCGGCGAGGACGGTGCAGAGCAGCCGGCCGACGTACTCGACACGACTCTGATCCGGGTAGACCGTGATCGCCTTGCCCACTTGCGCTGCCGCGCTGAGTCCTTCGTTCAGATCGGTGAGGGTCGTCTCCGATCGGGCCAACTTGAAGGCGCAGCCTTCGGCCAGCAGCAGTGGTACGGCGCGTTCGGCGACCTGACGGAAGTTCCCGCGGCGGGCCGAGATGTGCAGCTTCCAACCGGCCTCGGGGAGCGGAGTGCCGGGCGGGGTCACCGACAGCCAGACCGGGCCGACATGCAAGCTCGGGCAGAGGTTCGCCGGCAGGTCCTCGATCGCGTGCCGAATGAACTCCTCAGCCTGGAAACCGGGACCCGTCGGCCCGTGTAGTTCCGGGCCGACAGGCCCCGGGGCCACTAGAGGCCGCTGTGCCCGGTTGCTACGCAGTTGTCGCCGTACCAGACGCAACTAGCGGGGCACCGGTCCTGACCGCCGCTGTTCGCCTCGGCGACGTTGAACACCACACTGGGCTCGACCGTTGCGGAGCTGACCACCCTGGGGGCCAGATCGATCAAGGGATTCATCTGGTTCTCCTTCTGCGACGAGCGGATACCGACTGTCGGATGGAACCACTGGGCCGGTGCGGGCGCCAACGATTCGAATCCGTTGGAAGGAAACGCGTCAGCGTTCGGAGACTACGACGTCGACGGAGTACTGGTCGGCTCGATAGCAGTGGCTGCCGTATTCGACCGGGACTCCGTCGGCGGCGTAGGCGGAGCGGGTCATCGTGACTAGTGGTTCGGCCTTGGACATGTGCAGGGTGCGGCGTTCCTCGGCGGTGGCGTTGCGGGCGCCGATGCGTTGCCGGGCGACGGTCGGGCGGATCCCGCGGGCGCGGAGCACGGCGTACAGGCCGTCGGCGGTGAGCTGTTCGAGGGTGAGGTCGTTGAGGGCCGGAGGCAACCAGTTGCGCAGGATCGCAAGCGGCAGGTCGTCGGCGTACCGGAGTCGCACGATCGAGACCAGCGGGGTGCCGGGCGGGAGCTCGAGGACGGCGGCGGCGCGGTCGTCCTGCGCGGTGCAGTCCAGCGCGAGCACCTCGGTGCGTGGAGTGCGGCCCTCGCGGGCGAGGTCGTCGTACAGGCTGGTCAGCTCGGCCTTGCGGTGCACCATCTGGTTCGCCACGGTGGTGCCGATGCCGCGCCGCCGGACGAGCAGCCCCTGGTTGACCAGCTCGGAGATGGCCCGCCGGACGGTCGGGCGGGACAGATTCAGCCGGCCGGACATGCCGATCTCGTTCTCGAACGGGTCGCCGGGACGCAACCGTCCGTCCGTGATCGCAGCGGTCAGCTGCTCGGCGAGTTGGTGGTACAACGGCACCGGGCTGCTCCGATCGAGCTGGATCGGCAGGGCAGCGGTCATGGGCGGATGCTACCCGCTCATGTCCGTACGTGAGAATGTGTTAACAAAGTCTTGACACCCTGGTCGGGTGGCCGGAAAGCTGACGGCAACCAGCGCGCCGCCGGGGCTGTGGCGCGCCCGTACTCGAGAGAGGCTGCGCGGATGCGGATCGGTTTGGTCGGGGTCGGGCGGATCGGGGCGTTCCATGCCGCGACGCTGAAGGCCCTGCCGGCGGTGGATCAGGTGGTCGTCGCCGACGCGGACCCCGTACGGGCCGAGGTGGTCGCGAAGGAGCTGGGCATCCGAGCAGCGCCGGACGTACCGGCGCTGCTCGCGTCCGGACTGGACGGGTTCGTGATCGCGGCGGCGACGTCCGCGCACGCGTCGCTGATCGAGGCGGGGCTGGCGGCCGGCGTACCGACGTTCTGCGAGAAGCCGGTCGCGCTCGACCTGGCCGAGACCGAGCGGGTGCTCGCGCTCACCGAGGCCTCGACGGTGCCGGTACACATCGGTTTCCAGCGGCGCTTCGACGCCGGCTACCAGGCGGCGCGGGCGGCCGTCGAGTCGGGCGAGCTCGGATTCGTGCACCACATCCGCGCGAACACGAACGACGCTTTCCCGCCGCACCGCGACTACATCCCGCAGAGCGGCGGCTTCTTCCGGGACTGCA
>DASSDE010000068.1:0-3449 GCA_035697365.1 Kribbella sp.
CTGGGACCGGCGGCTGCAGCGCATCAAGCGGATCGCCGAGGCGATCCAACGTGATCAGGACTCTTGAGGAGAAAGGCAATTCCCATGGTGGACATCTTGCACAGGGTCGGCGTGATCGCGCCGCAGAAGGACGTGTACGCAGCACTCACCACCATCGACGGCCTGGCCGGCTGGTGGACCGAGGACACCACCGGCGACCCGGACGGCGTGCTCGAGTTCCGCTTCGCCACCGCGGGCGGCGACGGGTTCGACATGTTGGTTCTGGAGACGACCCCGGATCTGGTCCGCTGGGAGGTCGTCGGCGGTCCCCAGGAGTGGATCGGTACCGAGGTCAGCTTCGAGCTCTCCCAGGTCGACGAGTTCACCATCGTGTTGTTCAAGCAAGCCGGCTGGCGGGAGCCGGTCGAGTTCATGTACCACTGCAGCACCAAGTGGGCGACGTTCCTGATGAGCCTCAAGCAGTACGTCGAGACCGGCAAGGGCGAGCCGGCGCCCAACGACGTACTCGTGAGCAACTGGCACTAGCCGAAGGCGGCGAGGAGCTCCTTGAGGCGGCGTTCCTGTGCCTCGCGCTCGGCCTTGAGCTGGTCGTCGTACGAGCGGTCCGCGGCGCCGAGGAGCAGTGCCTTGGTCTCGCGGATCGCCCCGGGCAGCGGGCCGAGCACCGCGTCGGTCAGATCCTTGACCGTCGCCTCCAGCTGATCCGCCGGTACCACAATGTTCGCCAGGCCGAGCTCCTTCGCCTCACCGGCCTCCACCCAGCGCGTCGTCGTACAGATTTCCAGCGCCCGGGAGTAGCCGATCAGCTCGACGAGCGGCTTCGTACCACCCAGATCCGGGACCAGGCCGAGGCTCGGCTCACGCATGCTGAAGCGGGCGTCCGGCGTGACGACCCGCAGGTCACAGGCCAGCGCGAGCTGGAAACCGGCGCCGACCGCGTGCCCCTGGACGGCGGCGATGCTGACGATGTCGGGACGCCGCAGCCACGAGAATCCGGACTGGAAGTGCGCGATCAGCTCGAGGACCTCGCCGCTCGGCTTGGCACCGAGGTTGAGCAGCGGCTCCTCGCCCAGGTCGTTCTCGCCCATGATCAACCGCCGGTCGAGTCCAGCCGAGAACGACGGCCCCTCCCCCGACACGACCACCACGCGGACGTCGGCCGGCAACGACGTACCGAAGTTCGCCAGCTCACTCCACATCGCAGGCGTCTGGGCGTTGCGCACCTCGGGCCGATCCAGCACCACCCGGGCCACGGGCCCGTCCACACTCAGTCGCAGACCAGTCATGGAACGGATATTACTCAGAAGTAATCAGGCGAGCGAGACCAGGTCGGCGTACTCGTTCGTCCAGAGGTCCTCGACGCCGTCGGGAAGCAGGACGACCCGCTCCGGCTCGAGAGCCTCGACGGCGCCCTCGTCGTGGGTGACCAGGACGATCGCACCGGTGTACGAGCGGATCGCGTTCAGCACCTCGGCGCGGGAGGCTGGGTCGAGGTTGTTGGTCGGCTCGTCGAGGAGCAGGACGTTCGCCGCGGAGACCACCAGGGTCGCCAGCGCGAGCCGGGTCTTCTCCCCGCCGGACAGCACCCGCGCGGGCTTGTCCGCGTCGTCACCTGTGAACAGGAACGAGCCGAGCACGCTGCGGGCCTGGGTCTCGTTCAGGTCCGGGGCGGCGGACTTCATGTTCTCCAGCACGGTCCGGTTCACGTCGAGGGTCTCGTGCTCCTGGGCGTAGTACCCGAGCTTGAGGCCGTGGCCGTCGATCACCTGGCCGGTGTCGGCCTTCTCGATGCCGCCGAGGATCCGCAGCAGGGTCGTCTTGCCGGCGCCGTTCAGCCCGAGGACGACGACCCGCGAGCCCTTGTCGATCGCCAGGTCGACGTCGGTGAAGATCTCCAGCGAGCCGTACGACTTCGAGAGCTCGCGCGCCATCAGCGGGGTCTTGCCGCACGGTGCCGGCGTCGGGAACGCGATCTTCGCGACCCGGTCCGCCTGGCGGGTGTCCTCGAGCGACGACATCAACTGCTCGGCGCGGCGGAGCATCTGCTGGGCGGCGGTCGCCTTGGTCGCCTTGGCGCGCATCTTGTTCGCCTGGTCGACGAGCTGGGTGGCCTTCTTCTCCGCGTTCGCCCGCTCGCGCTTGCGGCGCCGCTCGTCGGTCTCCCGCTGGTTCAGGTACGCCTTCCAGCCGACGTTGTAGATGTCGATCTCGGCGCGGTTCGCGTCCAGGTGGAAGACCCGGGTGACGGTCTGCTCGAGCAGGTTCACGTCGTGGCTGATCATGATGACGCCACCGGCGTACGACTTCAGGAAGTCGCGCAGCCAGATGATCGAGTCGGCGTCCAGGTGGTTGGTCGGCTCGTCCAGCAGCAGCGTCTCGGCCTGCGCGAACAGGATCCGGGCCAGCTCGACCCGGCGGCGCTGACCGCCGGACAGGGTTGCCAGCGGCTGGCCGAGGACACGGTCCGGGAGGCCGAGGTTGGCCGCGATCCGGGCCGCCTCGGACTCGGCCGCGTACCCACCGGCGGCGTGCAGGTCCGCCTCGGCCCGCTCGTAGCGCCGCATGCCCTTGGCGCGGGTCTTCTCGTCCGCGCTGGCCATCGACTTCTCGGCGCTGCGCAGCCGGCGAACGACCTCGTCCAGGCCGCGGGCGGACAGGATCCGGTCCCGGGCCAGCACCTCGAGGTCACCGGTCCGCGGGTCCTGCGGCAGGTAGCCGATCTCGCCCGAGGACGTCGCGGAACCGGCGGCCGGCAGGCCCTCACCGGCGAGGATCTTGGTCAGCGTGGTCTTGCCGGCCCCGTTCCGGCCGACCAGCCCGACCTTGTCGCCCGGGCCGACCCGGAACGACGCGGGCGCGAGCAGCTGGCGGGCTCCGACGCGAACCTCGAGATTGGAGACAGTGATCATCGGGGTTCGCAGGCGTCCTTACAAGTGGGTTCAAACTGAGTTGGCTGTTCTAGTGTAAGTGGCGTGAAATTCAATCCGGATGCGGATCTCGACACCAGCGGTGTCGAGGACACCCGCGGGAGTGGTGGCGGTGGCCGCGGCGGTGGGCTGCCGGGCGGAATGATCCCGGTCGGCGGCGGCATCGGCGGCATCATCTTGCTGGTCGTGATCCTGTTGCTGAACGGTGGCCTGCCAGGCGGAGGTGGCAGTGACCAGCCGGAGGCGCAGAACACGGCGGTGGGCAATCTCAGCTCCTGCAAGAAGGGCACCGACCTGCAGTCGAACTCGGACTGCCGGTTCGTCTTCTACCAGAACTCGATCGAGAGCTTCTGGGCCGCGGAGCTCCCCCGGCGCGGGAAGAAGTACACCCGGGCCCCGCTGCGGGTCTTCGACGGCTCGGTGAACACCGGCTGCGGCCCGGCGACCAGCGCGGTCGGCCCGTTCTACTGCCCGCCGGACCAGCGCGTGTACCTGGACATCGGGTTCTTCCAGACCCTGGAA
>DASSDE010000069.1:0-2239 GCA_035697365.1 Kribbella sp.
TGCATCAACCCCGACACGTTCCAGGCGAAGCTCGCCGGCGGGACGCAGGAGGACGTCTTCTACGTCTACTACACCGACGTCCGGAAGATCATCGACAAGAGACAGGCTGCAGACATCAGCCAGTACATCGGCAGCGTGAAGCCGGTCGGCGACCTGCGCAAGGACGTGATGAGCGTCTTCAAGGACGGCGACAAGACGTACGGCCTGCCGCGGAACAACTACAACATGGGCCTGGTCTACAACCGGAAGCTGTTCACCCAGGCCGGTCTCGACCCGGCGAACCCGCCGAAGACCTGGGACGACGTCCGGGCCGCCGCGAAGAAGATCGCCGCGCTCGGCCCGAACTACGTCGGCTTCGGTGAGTACTCGGCCGGCAACACCGGCGGCTGGCACTTCGCCGCCGAGTTGTACGCGCGCGGCGGGTCGATGGTCAGCGACGACGGCAAGACCGCCGCGTTCAACAGCGACCAGGGCAAGGCGGTCCTGGAGAACCTGAAGAAGATGCGCTGGGACGACAACTCCATGGGCAGCAAGCAGTTGCTGCAGTGGGAGGACCTGATGCGCATGATGGGCGGCGGCAAGCTCGGCATGATGATCGGTGCGCCGGACGTCGTGCAGTCGGTGAACAACGACTTCAAGGGCAAGTTCGAGGACTACGGCGTGGCTGCCGTACCGGAATCGAGCGGGAAGTCGTCGCTGAGTGGCGGCGACGGGTACATGTTCAACCCGAAGGCCTCGCCGGCGAAGATCAAGGCCGGCCTGCAGTGGCTGGAGTTCCACGAGCTGACGCCGGGGCAGGGCCAGTTCAACTACGCGCGGTCGAAGGAGCAGGGCCGTCCGGTCGGGCTGCCGATCCCGGACCTGTACGGGACCAGTGCCCCCGGCAACCAGATCAACGCGCTGCGCAAGCAGTACGCGACCGTCCCGGTCGACAACTTCGCACCGTACGTTGCCGAGCAGGGAACCATCACCAACAAGCTCGAGCCGCCGAAGGCCCAGGAGCTGTACGCGGTCCTCGACGTCGCGATGTCCGCGGTCCTGACCCGCAAGGACGCCGACGTCGGCAAGCTCCTGTCCGACGCGGAAGGCAAGGCCAACAAGATCCTCGCGAAGAACACGTGATGGCTGTTACCGAGCAGCAGGTCCGTCGCCCGCACACAATGCAGGCGACGGACCCGCCGGATGACCATGGTGCGTTGAAGCGTGCCGTGGGCAGGAATCTCACGGCGTACGGCTTTCTGTGTGCCGCGTTGATCTGTTTCGCCTTGTTCTCCTGGTATCCGATGATCCGGGAGATCGTGCTGAGCTTCCAGCAGAACAACTTCGTCGACCCGGGCGTGTGGGTCGGGTTCGACAACTTCCGCACCGTTGTCACCGATCCCGCCTTCGCGGCGGCGTGGCTGAACACGGCGGCGTTCAGCGGGCTGGCGCTGGTGATCGGGTACGCCGTGCCGTTCGTGCTCGCCGTCGTACTCAACGAGTTGAAGCATGCGAAGGCGTACCTGCGCTTCGTCGTCTACCTGCCGGTGATGCTGCCGCCCGCCGTCGCAGTCCTGCTCTTCAAGTGGTTCTACGACCCCGGATCGGGCCTGTTCAACCAGGCGCTGGGCGCGGTGCATCTTCCCACGCTCAGCTGGCTGGACTCGACGAGTACGGCGCTGATCAGCCTGGTACTCGTGTCGACCTGGATGAATCTCGGCACCGGCACGTTGATCTATCTCGCCGCCCTGCAGAGCATTCCAGGCGACCTGTACGAGTCCGCGGAGCTCGACGGTGCGGGACTGTTCCGGCGGGTGTGGCATGTGACGATCCCGCAGACCAAGCTGATCCTGCTGGTGATGTTGTTGCTGCAGGTGGTCGCGACCCTGCAGGTCTTCATCGAGCCGTACCTGCTGACCGGTGGCGGCCCGGAGAACGCGACCGTCACCGTCGCCTACCTGATGTACCAGTACGCCTTCAACTTCGGGGACTTCGGCGGCGGCTCCGCCCTCGGCCTGATGCTGATGATCGTGCTGTTGGTGTTCTCCACGATCTACCTGCGGGTGTCGCGGGAGGAGGCCGAGCGATGAGAACCCTGGTGTCCCCGTTGGCGTTGCGCACCCCGCGCGGCCGGATCGTCTACTGGACGCTCCTCACGGTCACGGTCGTCGGCTTCACCGGCGCCTTCGTGTTCCCGCTGTACTGGATGGTGACCGGCGCGCTGAAGTCGCCGGACGAGCTCGCGCAGATCCCGCCGAGC
>DASSDE010000070.1:0-3399 GCA_035697365.1 Kribbella sp.
GTACGTCGCCCGCCCGGTCCGGGTCGGGTGCTCGCCCCAGAACGGCTGGCCGATGTTCCGGAAACCGAGTTTCCGCGCGAACTGATAGATCGGGGTCGCGAAACTCCCGCCCATCAAGGCGTTCGTCCGCTGCCGCAGCCAACCCAGCTTGGCGTAGAGCTGGGCGCCGGGACAGATCGTCGCCTTCGTGTCACGGTGCCCGGAAACTGTGTGCAAACGTGTTCCGGCAAGCACGATGGTTGCCGACGGCGACCGATAGTTGGCGTCCAGCTTCCAGGCCAGCACCCGGGCCGTCGACTCCAGCATCGCGGCCGGCGGTGCGGCCTTGTCGAAGTTCCCGATCACGGCAACGCCGAACGAGTTCGAGTTGTACGAGGCCGTGTGCGCGCCGAGCACCGGCAGCTGCGCGCCACCGAACCGGCCCTCGAAGATCCGGCCGAACCGGTCGACCAGGAAGTTGTACCCGAGGTCGCACCAGCCGCGGCTCTTCACGTGGTACGCATACATCGCCCGCACCATCGCCGGCACCTGCGTCCGCGTGTAGTCGTTGCGATCGGCGGTGTGATGCACGAACGCAGCCAGCACCGTCGTCGTGTACTTCGGCCGCGTACACGAGGCCCCGTTGTACGCGCGCAACCGCTCGTCCGCACCCCAGCGCTTCCGGCTGACCATCAACGGCATCGAGTACGGCGCCGCACTGGACTCCACATCGACGCTCGCATCCGAGCTCAACGCACCTGGCTGGATGAGCACCACCTTCGCCCCGGCGACCGTCGCGCCTGCGGAGGTGACGGCATTCGCCTGGATTCCGGTGGCGTTCCCGACCCAAAGGGGTTCGGTGCCCGCGCGCCGATTTCCTTCGTTCACCAATGGATCTGGGCCGTGATCGTCCTCGATCCGCAAGGCCTGCCAGTCGGTCCATTGTCCGTCCTGTTCGACGCGGACCTTGGCGGTCACGCCGGCGATGCCCTCCGGCCAGGTGATGCCGACCATGCCGTACGGGGCGGTCTCGGCCTGGACAGACGGCCCGTCGAGCGGTATCTCCTGGTAGGACGGGTCGTTCGGGCCACGATGATGCGGTGGTGGGACCAGTGCGGTCGCGGTCAGCACGAGTGCGAGCAGTCGCGCGGGCTTGCCCATAGGCGGCCTTCCGGCGGGAGTCGGACAGGCGCTGGGCGGGGCGCTCCTGAAGATTATGCGTTGTCGGTGACCGCTTTCCCGGGATTGCGTCACCGTGCGTGGCGGATCGCGGTTTGAGAGATTGGATAGGCTCTCCCCAAAGGACCCCTGAGAGAGGCCCGACATGGAATTCATCCTGATCATCGCCGTCGTGGTGATCGCGGTGCTGGCATACCGGTCGTACCGCCGGACGCAGCTGCAGACCAAGAAGCAGCACGAGATCACCGCGGCCGAGGTCGAGGCGGTCAAGCGCACCGCCGACGAGGACATCACCCGGTTCGGCGAAGAGCTGCAGGATCTCGACCTGGAGATGGTCGGCAAGGACCTCGGCGACGGCGCGCGGCAGGACTACCAGCGCGCGCTGGACTCCTACGAGTCCGCCAAGCAGGCGGTCGGTCAGGTCACCCAGGCCGACCAGATCAAGCACGTCATCGAGATCCTCGAGGACGGCCGCTACGCCGCTGCCTGTGTGAAGGCCCGGGTCAACGACCAGCCGCTGCCGCAGCGGCGCCCGGCCTGCTTCTTCAACCCGCAGCACGGCCCGTCGGTCGTCGACGTGATGTGGACGCCGCCCGGCGGCGCGGCGCGCGAGGTGCCGGCGTGCGCGGCCGACGCCGAGCGGGTCCGGGCCGGCGCGGAGCCGGACGTCCGCAAGGTGATGGTCGGTCCGCAGCGCGTCCCGTACTGGGAGGCCGGCCCGGCGTACTCACCGTACGCGCAGGGTCTGTTCGGTGGTCTCGGCGGCGCGATGACCGGCCTGTTCATCGGTACGGCGCTCGGCGGCCTGTTCTCCGGCGGCGGGTACGGCGACTACGGCGCCGGCTACGCGGACGGGATGGCCGACGGCGGCGGTGACGGTGGCGACGGTGGTGGCGACGGCGGGGACTTCGGCGGCGGTGACGGCGGCGGAGACTTCGGCGGCGACGGCGGTGGGTTCGGCGACTTCGGCGACTTCGGCGGCGGGGACTTCGGCGGCGACTTCTGATCCGGTCACGGAGGCGGCTTGTCGCGGGCTTTCACACCCGCAACGATGCCGCCTCCGCCGCGGTACTTACCGGGTGATCTTGATCGGGACGGACAGGGCGGCCGGGGCCGAGGACGGGCCGAGCAGCAGCTCGCCGTTGTAGCTCTGACCGGGTGTCATCGCCTTGTTGTAGCCGACGTGCAAGGTGACCGGCGTACCGGCCGCGACCGGCCCGCTGGGCAGACCGCTGACGGTCAGGTCGTTGCCCTGGATCGCGTTCACGTTCAGCGCGAACGCCGGCGTACCGGTGACCGAGAACCCGTGGACCCAGATCTGGTAGTTGCCGTCCGGCGGGTTGACCAGGTCGACCGACTCGTTCGCGGTCGACGTCGTGGACGAAGCCACCACCTCTGACGGCGAGAACACTCCGTCGTTGTTGGCGTCCCGCACCACGAACAGGTCCAGGTCGTTGCTGTCGAGCGCCGTACTGACACTCAACCGGGACGCGTGAGACAACGTGATGTTCTTCTTCACGCTCGCCGTCGACGGGTCGTCCGGGTTGTCCTGATGCGCCGTCTCGGTCGTCGTACTCGGCTGGCTGAGACCGAACGCGTCCGCCTTCAACCCGTCCAGCGGCACACTGGACTCGAACGTCACGTCGAACCCACCGGAGTTCCCGGTAGCGGTCTCATTGACGGCCGACGGGCTCACCGACGCGCTGCCGAGCTGGACCTTGAAGGGTGCGTTGAACTTGTCGCCCTGCCAGCTGACCTGATGCAGCGCGACGGCCTGCAGGCCCTCCTGCGCCGGTGCCGTCACCACGTCGGCCGGCCCGCCGGTCGCGGTGTTGAACCGCCAGGCACCCGCCCGGACGTTGGTGTTCGGGCTCTTCCCGACCGTGTCGAGCGTGTACGGCGCGCCGTACACGGAATCCGGCTCGATCTGGAAGTGGTTCACCGATCTGCCCATGATCAGCGTGTCGAGGTCGGTGGCCGGACCCGAGTCCTCCCAACTGGTGTTGGCCAGGAACTTGGTGCCCTCGGCCGGTGTCTTCGGGACGTCCAGATAGAAGAACCGCCAGTCGCCGGACTCGGCCCGCCACGTCCAGTCGTTCGCACCGAACACCGACCCGTTGTTGTAGGTCAGGTTGCGCTGCGACCGCGCGACGTCGGCACCGCCGAACGTGATCGCGCCGGTGATCTTCCCGCTCGCGTCCTGGGCCGCCTTCGCCGCGACCGCCACGGACACCGGCACCA
>DASSDE010000071.1:0-2361 GCA_035697365.1 Kribbella sp.
CGTCGATGCCGATGGCAATGAGATTCCGAAGGCGTTCGTGGTGCCGATGCCGGGCGTGACGCTGACCGCGGAGGACGTGATCGAGTACGTCGCCGCGCGGGTGGCGCCGTACAAGAAGATCCGGCAGGTGGAGTTCATCGACGCGGTGCCGAAGGCGGCGTCCGGCAAGATCCTGCGGCGCGAGCTGCGGGCGCGCGAGGCGGCCCGTGAGTGAAACGCTGAAGGCACCGCAGCAGGACCGTTCGCGGGCGACCCGGCAGCGGCTTCTGGAGGCCGCGCTCGAGTCGCTCGCCGAGGTCGGGTACGCCGCCACGACTGTCAGTGTGGTGGCAACGCGCGCCGGGGTGTCGCGGGGCGCGGCGCAGCACCACTTCCCGACCAGGGCGGACCTGTTCGCGGCCGCCGTCGAGTACATGACCGAGGTGCGGCTGGCGGAGATCCGCGCGCAGGCCTCGCGGTTGCCGAGCGGCTCGGGGCGCACCGAGGCGATCGTCGGCATGCTGGCGGACGTCTACACGGGACCGCTGTTCCGGGCGGCGCTCCATCTGTGGGTGGCGGCGTCGACGGAGGAGCCGCTGCGGCAGCAGATCGTCCGGCTGGAAGCGCACGTGGGTCGCCAGGCGCACCGCGCGTTGCTGGAGGTGCTCGACGTCAGCGAGCGGACCCCGGGCGTACGCGAGACCGTGCAAGGCGTGCTGGACCTGGCGCGCGGGCTCGGGCTTGCGGACCTGCTGACGGACGACAGCACGCGGCGGCGTGGCATCGTCCGGCAGTGGAGCCGGATCCTCGATCAGGCCCTGCGCGACCCCGGCGTGTGACCGAACGCCCGCCGGAACGTGTCGATGAACGCGCTCGTGGACGCCCAGCCGCAGGCGTGCGCCACCTGCGTCACCGAATGGCCTTCGGCGAGCAGTCTGAGCGCTTGATGCAGTCTGAGCTGCGTGCGCCACTGCGGGAACGTCATGCCCAGGTCGGTCTTGCACAGCCTGCTCAGGGTCCGCTCACTGGCACCGACCTCGCGCCCGAACTCCGTCAAAGTGCGATTGTCCGCGGGGTTGCTCCGCAACAATCCACAGACCGCGGCGAGGCGAGCGTCCTTCGCCGTCGGTAGATAGGTAGGTCGTTGCGGGGACCGTCGCAGTTGGTCGAGCAGCACACCGCGCAGGCGGCTGGACTCGGCCGACTCCGCCTTCTCTTCGGCGGTGTAGGTCAGGATCAGCTCTCTGAGGAGCGGGCTCACGACCAGGGCAGACGGTGCATCCAGATCGAGAGGGTTCTCGGTCAGGCCGACCGTGTGCAGTGTGGTTTCGCCGTACGCGCGGTGCTGGTGGACGGTACCGGCCGGGACCCAGATCGCGCGGGTGCCGGGCGCCACCCAGCTGCCGGCGTCGGTGGTGACGGACAGGACGCCGCGGCCCGCGTACACGATCTGGTGGCGGTCGTGCCAGTGCGGTTCGATGCCGCCGCCGGCCTTGATCGGCCGGTGGCCGGTGTTTGCGGGACGTTGGCGGGTTTGCGGCATCAGTTGGCATCTTATCGGAAGCCAGACAGGGACTTTCCCGGCGACGATCGATGAGTGCGGAGATCAATCGGGCTGATGGCGACCGGCCACGCGTGCGTGGACATCTACCAGGGCTGCGTACCGGCGCTCGTCCCGTTTCTGGTCGCCGAGCGCGGCCTCGGGTACGTCGCGGTCTCGGGCATCACGCTCGCCGCAACGCTGTTGTCGTCGGTCGTCCAGCCTGTGTTCGGCGTCCTGACCGATCGCCGTCCGCTCACCTGGCTGATCCCGGTCGCGATGACGACGGCCGGACTCGGCATCGCACTGGTCGGCGTCGGACAGCAGTACTGGTTGATGTGGCTCGCGGCGGCGCTGTCCGGGCTCGGCGTCGCGGCGTACCATCCGGAGGCGGCACGGATGGCGCGGCTCGTCAGCGGCGGCAGCCACGTCGGGATGAGCTGGTTCTCGGTGGGCGGCAACCTCGGCTTCGCGATGGCGCCCGTACTGGTCACGCCGATCATCGCCGCAGGTGGGCTGGCGCTCACGCCCCTACTCGTCGTACCGGCGCTGGCCGGCGCTGCGATCACCTCGTGGGCGATCCGCTCCCGCGTCACCGACGCCGTTGTTCGCGGCCGGTCCGACGGACCCGACGACTGGGCGTCGTTCCTGCGGTTGTCGGTGATCATGGTCTGCCGGTCGATCGTGTTCGTCGGCCTCGGTACGTTCATCGCGCTGTACGCGGGGCAGCGCGTCGGCGGCGGTACGACGACCGGCGGCATCGCCTTGTTCGTACTGTTCGCGGCCGGTGCGCTCGGCACGCTGCTCGGCGGGCGATTCGCGACCCGGTACGGGCGCATTCG
>DASSDE010000072.1:0-3673 GCA_035697365.1 Kribbella sp.
CGGTGGTGGAACAACGAGTCGCTGGTCCAGGCCGCGTTCGGTCATCGCATCGACGACCTGTACACGCTTGCGCTGGCCAGTCAGTTCCTGCAACGGGACGGCCTCGGGTACGCCGTCGAGGCCCATCGCCGCCGCTGGCCCCGCAGCGTGGGCACGCTTCCCTGGCAGTTCAACGAGCCCTATCCGAATGCCTGGTGCACTGCGGCCGTCACCCACGCGGGTGAGCCGAAGCCTGCCTACTTCGCCGTCGCCGCCGCGTACCGACCGGTCATCGTCGGCGCAACCTGCTCGCGCCAGTCCTGGGCAGGTCACCCGGAGGTCGTGGTCTCGCTGTGGTTCGTGGCCGACAACCCCGTCGAGCCGGCCACCCTCACGGCCGGCCTTTTCTCGCTGTCCGGCGAGGAGCTCGCCGGGATCAGCTTCAAGGACGTCACGCGCGCTCAGGATGTGGGGGAGCTCAGGGCGCCGACACCACCCGGCGCCTTCATACTCCAGGTGCGTTTGGCCGCGGGCGACGTGCGCGCTGAACGTCGGTACCTCCTGACCGGCGCCGAGGACCTCTCGGAGCTGCTCGACGGACGAGCCGAGATCGACGTCGAATGGTCGGACGATCAGCTGGTGGTGCGGCACGTCGCCGGGCCGGCTGCGCCGCTCGTCCGAGTACGCGACGGGCGTCCGTGGTCTGACGACGCCGGCGGCTGGCTGCGAGTGTCCGACAGCGGTTTCGTGCTGCTGCCCGGGGAACGGCGCGTGCTCGACGTGCGCTGGGAAGGCGCCGGTGGTGACCGGCTCATCGCGGTGGACGGACTGGGTCTCCACCCGACCGAAAGGCTCATCCGGTGCAACCGACTGTGACTGTGACTGTGACTGTAGAAGCGGCGGACGGCTCGCCGATCGCCGCCGCCCCTGACTGGCACCTCGACCTCGACCTCGTCCCGAACGGTCCGGACGAGCAGGTCGTGAGACTGCGAGTGCGGTACGACGGTACGGCACCGGTCGACGCCCGCGTGCGCCTTGAGGTCCCCGTCCCGGGCTGCGAAGGACCCGTCAGCGGCTCGGAGGATGGCGGCGAGACCCCGTACTGGTTGATTCCCGGCCTGTTCTACGGTGCCAACCGGGACCCCGACTGTGCGCGCCTCTACCCGCGCTACGCTCCGGGCCAGCTTGATGCGGACAACCTTGTCGCGGACCGGTGGGCGTTCCGGGCCGACCGCGCGGCAACGCCGGCGGTCTTCGCCTGGAGCCGAACCGCCGGTGTCGCACTGACCGTGGATGCCACCACCTCACTCGGTCTCAGCGGACTCGGCCTGGCTGCCGGCCCGGATCGCCCGGCCACCGTCTGGCTCTCGTTGCCCTACCGCGAAGAGCCGTTCAGCTACGTCGGCGAGCCGCGCGGTGTCGCGCCCCTCGCCGACTCGCACCGATGGCAGCCCGGCGAAACCCACACACTCCAGGCCGGTCTCTGGTCGCTGCCGCGCGACTTGCACAGCTATGCGCCGGTCCTCCGCGTCCTGCGGGAGCGCGAACGCGCGACGCAGCCGCCCGTCACCCCGTGGGTCGACATCTCCGAGGCGGCTGAGCTGACGTCGTACGGGCTGTGGCGCTGGCACTACCGGGAGAATCCTGCCGTGCTGATCGAGACTGCGCTCTTCGACCGCGAGTTGGCCGGCGACCTGGGTGATCGCGGTGATCGGCTGGCAATGCACGTCGCGTGGGTCAGCGGCATCCCGTACGCGCATGCGCTGCTGCGACACGGGCGACGTGCCGGCAATTCCTCGTACGTCGACGCCGGAACGGCCGTGATCGACCACATCACCTCGAACCTCACCCCCGTCGGCACCTTCTTCGGCACCTGGTACGCCGAGCACGGCTGGAAGCAGTCCTGGACTCCGGTGCGGGGTGGACTGCACGCGCGGACGCTCGCCGAGGCGACGCTGTTCACGATCCGGGCGCTCGCCGCGGAGCCGATCGCCCATCCGTCCTGGCGTGCGGCGGCGCTCAGCAACCTCGAGTTCGCGCTGTCCGTGCAAGCTGTCGATGGAAACTTCGGCAGCTTGTACCACCTGGAGACTGGCGAGGTGCTGTCCTGGCTGGGCGCGGCCGGTCTGACCTGGGTCGCCGCGATGGCCGAGGCCTACGAACTGTTCGGCGACGAACGTTTCCGCGATGCCGCGCAGCGCGGTGGACGGTACTACGCGTCCTTCGTCCGCACGGAGACGTTGTGCGGCGCACCGGAGGACGTGGACCTCGCGCCCACCTCTGAGGACGGGTACGCGGCCCTGTTCGCGTACGTCGGCCTGCACCGGATCGACCCGTCGGAAGAGTGGCTCGAACTGGCCCGGCGGGCAGCCGACTGGATGCTCACGTTCCGCTACAGCTACGACGTGCGGTTCGCTCCGGAGACGATCCTCGGCCGGTACGGTTTCCGCAGCCGCGGCGCGGACCAGGCGAGCCCGTCGAACCAGCACCTGCACAACTACGGCTTGATCTGTACGGCCGAGCTTGCGGCCCTGTCAGCCTTGACCGGTGACGACAGCTACGCCGTCTCCGCCGCTGAACAGCTCCGGTTCGCCCGCCAGTTCGTCGCCCGCCGCGACGGCGACTTCAACGCCCGCCGCGGCATGCTCACCGAGCGCTACTACCAGACCGCCTGCTTCGGGCCGCCTGGAGCACTCCTCACTCTTTCCCATTCCTGGTGCATCGGCGTCCTGCTCCTGGCCTGCGAGGACGTCCTCACGCGAAAGGACCTCGCCACCGTCGCCTGGTGAGAGTCAGACTGCCTTCTGCCACGGCCTGGCGTGCTGATGGACGATGTCCGCGATCAGGGTGAGGCGGTCGCGGCACGTCGTCGCCAGCATCGCGGACGGGTCGTCGGTCTCCAGCGCGGGCGTCCACAGGGCGCGCCCCGCCAAAGTGCCGGAAGCGCCGCCACGGCAGGCGAGCTCGACGGCTCGCGGGAAGTCGTCGCGCGCGACGCCGTTCGACAGGACCACCCACGGGCCCCGCACCGTCTCGGTGAGCCGGCGGCAGGTCGCCACGATGGCGGCAGCGTCGCCGAGGCCTCGGCTCGGGACCTGGGCCTTGTAAAGGTCGGGACGGACCGGCGCCAGGGCCTCGGCCGCCTCGAGGATGGCGGTGTCGAGCTCGAAGCCGGTCTCGCCGTCGGCGGGTTGCGCGACGGGCTCGAGCACCGAGAGCAGGCCGGACCCGGCACAACGACGTACGAACTCCTCCGCCATCGCCACCCGCCGGTCCTGCTGGTCGTCCCGCTTCCAGATGACCAGCAGTTTCAGAGCGACGGCGCCGGCCGCGCGCGCCGCTTCCGGGGCGACGGTGTCGTCCAGGTGCGTGTCCGTGACCGGACCGCCACGCTCCTGGGTCAGCGCGTCCACGGCGAGGATCCAGCCCGGGCCGGACGGGGCGTCGTACCCCTTGTCGATGAGGAATCCTGATGCGTGCGGCGCCAGGTGCTCGGCAACGGCTGCCTTGAACGCGGCGAGGTCGCCGGGGCTGTCGGGCCGGCCGTGATCGGCGAGCATCGTACGCAGGCTCTCGCGCTGATCCATCGCCACCATTGCGAACGTGCCATCGGGGTACGCCAACGCATCCAGGCTCATGACACCACCTTATGGAATCGATGCCAGAATGCGCCATCCCAGGTGTCGGCCAACTG
>DASSDE010000073.1:0-2702 GCA_035697365.1 Kribbella sp.
CGACCTACCTCTTTCGCTAGCGGCGGCCTGACCGGCCCTGCGCCGGTCAGGATTTGCAGGGCACGAGGGACTTGAACCCCCAACCTTCGGTTTTGGAGACCGATGCTCTGCCAGTTGAGCTAGTGCCCTCTGCAATCCATCTGGACGCCGCGTCGGACCTGATCTCGGGCATGCCGGATCAGGGCCATCAACGCCCGGACTAGAGAAGTGTACGGGGTCCGCGCCCCATGGTCGAACCGAGGCCCTCGCCCGCACGACCCCTGTACCGAATTACTCGGCCGGGCGCCGCACCGCGTTGAGAACCATACAGCCTCCACGTGCTGCCAACGGACCACACCCCCTCCGCGTTCCCGCAAAATCCTCACCCAGTGGAACCCGGTGGGTCCGCCAGTGCCGGAGTGCCAGGATGGACGCATGGGTTCCAGGATCTCGGCGCGGATCGGCGCCATCAGTGAATCGGCGACGCTGGCGGTGGACAGCAAGGCGAAGGCGCTCAAGGCGGCCGGGCGCCCGGTGATCGGGTTCGGCGCCGGCGAGCCGGACTTCCCGACGCCGGACTACATCGTCGACGCGGCGGTCGCGGCCGCCCGCGACCCGAAGAACCACCGCTACACCCCGGCCGGCGGCCTGCCGGAGCTCAAGCAGGCGATCGCGGCCAAGACCAAGCGCGACTCCGGGTACGAGATCGAGCCCGCGCAGGTCCTGGTCACCAACGGCGGCAAGCACGCGGTCTACAACGCATTCGCGACGCTGCTCGACCCAGGCGACGAGGTGCTGCTCCCGGCGCCGTACTGGACGACGTACCCGGAGGCGATCCGGCTGGCCGGCGGCGTCCCGGTGGAGGTGCTCGCCGACGAGACGCAGAACTACAGCGTCACCGTCGAGCAACTCGAGGCGGCCCGCACCGAGAAGACCAAGGCGCTGCTGTTCTGCTCGCCGTCGAACCCGACCGGTGCGGTCGACAGCCCGGAAGCGGTCGAGGCGATCGGCCGCTGGGCGCTCGAGCACGACCTGTGGGTGGTCACCGACGAGATCTACGAGCACCTGACGTACGGCGACGTTCGCGCGACCTCGATTCCCGTTGCGGTACCCGAGCTTGCGGACAAGACCGTCGTACTGAACGGTGTCGCGAAGACGTACGCGATGACCGGCTGGCGGGTCGGCTGGATGATCGCGCCGTTGGACGTGATCAAGGCCGCGACGAACCTCCAGTCGCACCAGACGTCGAACGTCTGCAACATCGCCCAGCGCGCCGCCCTCGCCGCGGTGTCCGGTGACCTGAGCGCGGTCGACGAGATGAAGGTCGCGTTCGACCGGCGCCGACGGACCATGGTCCGGATGCTCAACGAGATCCCCGGCGTCGAGTGCCCGGAGCCGACCGGGGCGTTCTACGCGTACCCATCGGTCAAGGGCGTGCTCGGCAAGGAGATCGCCGGACGGACCCCGGCCTCGTCCGCCGAGCTGGCCGACCTGATCCTGGACGAGGTCGAGGTGGCGGTCGTGCCCGGCGAGGCGTTCGGCGCTCCCGGCTACCTGCGGCTGTCCTACGCCCTGGGTGACGACGACCTGACCGAGGGCCTGACCCGAATCGCCAAGCTGCTGAGCTGACGTGAACGCCCACCACGCAGCAGTCCTCCCGCCGATTTCTCTCTCGGCGCTGTGCGTCGGTAACCTTCTGTGATGACGCAGCGGGATCTGCGGGTGCTGCCCAAAACACACCTGCATCTGCACTTCTCCGGGTCGATGCGGCACCTGACGCTGGTCGAGCTGGCGGACAAGCACGGCGTCCGGCTGCCGGACGCACTCCGCACCGACTGGCCGCCGGACCTGTCCGCGGCCGACGAGCGCGGCTGGTTCCGGTTCCAGCGGCTGTACGACATTGCGCGGTCGGTGCTGCGCACCGAGGACGACGTCCGGCGCCTGGTGCGTGAGGCCGCCGAGGACGATCGAGCGGACGGCTCGCGCTGGCTGGAGATCCAGGTCGACCCGTCCGGGTACGCCAACCGGTTCCACGGGATCACCGAGTTCACCGACCTGGTGCTGGACGCCGCGCGGGACGCGTCCGCATCGACCGGGATCGACGTCCAGGTGATCATCGCCGCCAACCGCACGAGACATCCGCTGGACGCCCGTACGCTCGCGCGCCTCGCCACGCAGTACGTCGGACGCGGTGTGGTCGGGTTCGGGCTCTCCAACGACGAGCGGCGCGGTACGACGTCTGAGTTCGCGGCGGCCTTCCGTATCGCTCGGCACGCCGGCCTACTGTCCGCACCGCACGGTGGCGAGCTGTGCGGCGCCGCGACTGTCCGGACCTGCCTGGACGAGCTGGGCGCTGGTCGCATCGGCCACGGCGTGCGCTCGGTCGAGGATCCCGATCTGCTCAAGCGTGTGGTCGACGCGCAGATCGCCCTCGAGGTCTGCCCCGCGTCGAACGTCTCGCTCGGCGTCTACCGCAGTCCGGAGGAGGTCCCACTCCGCAAGCTGTACGAGGCGGGCGCCCGGATCGCCCTCGGTGCCGACGACCCCCTCCTCTTCGGCTCCCGCCTCGCCGAGCAGTACGAGACGGCCCGCACCGTCCACAACTTCACCGACTCCGAACTGGCCGACCTCGCCCGTTCCTCGGTCCTCGCCTCCACCGCCCCACCCGAAACCCAGAAGTCCCTCCTCACCGAAATCGACCAATGGCTGGGAACTCCAGCATC
>DASSDE010000074.1:0-7680 GCA_035697365.1 Kribbella sp.
CACCGGTGAAACGGGTCAGTAGCTCGCAGCTGTGCATCAGCTCGACGATGCCGCACGTCTCGAACCCCTGCCGCGGGTCACCGAACCCGGGCCGCGAGTTCTCGTCCCCTGCGAACCCACCGCCAGGGAACTGGCCGTACAAGCCCATCACTGTCGCATAGTTCCGGTACGTCGCGTCACGGTGCTTGGCGTCACCGGACAGCAGCCAGTACTGCAGCGGCTCGCGGAACCCCTGCGCCAGGTTGACGTTGTGCCAGGTGGGGATGCCGTCGACGTAGTCCGCAGACCCGTTGTGCATCTTCGTCACCAGGTCGAGCAGCCACTGCTCACCGGTGCGGTTGTAGAGCCAGTACGCACTGTCGATGTTGTCGCCCCAGCGGAACGCACCCCACGACCGATTGAACACCTCCGGCGGCTGCGTGTTCTGAAACCGCAGGTACTTCGTCATGAACGGAACAATCCGCTCGTCGCCGGAGTACTCGTACCAGGACCGGAACGCCGCCAGCAGCGGCATGCCCGGCCAGAAGTCCGGCCCGTTCTCCAGTGAGGTACGCAACCGCTCCGGACCGAACCACCCGTCCGCGGCCTGCGTCGCGAGGATGCCCTCCATCCAGCGCTCGGTCCGAGTCAGCACGCCGGTGTTGCCCGTGACGTAACCGAGGTCGCCGAAGCCACGCAGCCAGTACGGCAACTCCTCCCAGGCACCCTGTGCCGGGTCGACCCAGCCGTTGGTGTCGTAAACCAGGAAGTCCGAGATCTCGTCGTACCTGCCGCACAGGCCCTTGATCTGCAGGTCGAGTTGCTGTGCCAGCCAGCCGCGCGGCTCGATCGCGCCGGGTGGCAGCTTCTGGAACGGGACGGGGCGCAGCGGCGCCCGTTGCGGGACGTAGTGCCCGCCGCGGCCGGCCGGCGGCCCGGAGGGGCGAGCGGCGTCGGCGGAGGCCGGTTCGATGACGGTCACGGCAGCCGCCGCGGCCAGGGAGACACCAAGGAAGTCACGTCGGGGCATTCCTTCGGGGGTTGGTTCGGGCATGGTGCTGCCTTTCGTGTGACGGGGGCGGACATCACGGACGGAAAGACCGCACACGTTTTCCGTCGTTGACAACGTAGGACCGCTGATCGCCTCGGTCAAGGTGAAAGCCCAGGTCAACAGGGTTCTTGAGGTGAAATGCTAGGCTGCGCGGCACGACCGGAAGGAAACACGATGAAGCGGGCAGCGGTGCGGATGGTGGATGTCGCGGCGCTCGCCGGGGTGTCCGCCGGGACCGCCTCCAAGGCACTCCGCAACACCGGCCAGCTGAGCCAGGAGACCAGGGACCGCGTACGCCGGGCCGCCGCACAACTCGGGTTCACGCCGGACACCCGTGGGCGCGCGCTCTCCTCCGGCCGGACGTACACGGTTGCACTGCTCACCACCGACAGCTCGGGCCGCTTCAGCATCCCGATCATGCGTGGCGTCGAGGACGTGCTCAGCGCGGGTGAGCTGGCGACCGTACTGTGCGACACCCGTGACGATCCACTGCGCGAGCAGATGTACCTGCGTTCTCTGGTCGCTCGTGGCGTCGACGGCATCGTCGTCACGGGCCGCCGTACGGAGCCGCGGCCACCCATCGACGTACCACTGCCGGTCGTCTACGCCCTCGCCGCCTCCACGGATCCCACGGACGCGTCGGTCATCGTCGACGACGCCGGTGGCGCGGCCGCCATCATCGAGCACCTGCGGGGCGTCGGCCGAAGCCGGATCGCCCACATCACCGGCCCGTCCAATCATCGCTCGGCCGTCGAACGTGCTCAGGCCGTCGCGGGCGCGCTGTGCGCGGAGCCGCTCTTCGGCGACTGGAGCGAACGCTGGGGCCGCCAGGCGACCGACCTGGTACTGCGTGAGCGCCCGGACGCGATCAGCTGTGGCAGCGACCAGATCGCCCGCGGCGTCTGCGACCGCCTGCGCGAACTGGGCCGTGCGGTACCGGACGACATCGCGGTGACCGGCTACGACAACTGGCCCGTGATGGCGCTCGCCAGCCGACCGCCGCTGACCACCGTCGACCTGCGCCTCGAAGAGCTCGGCCGCCGCGCCGCGACCCTCCTCCTCGCGAAGATCGCCGGCACCGCACACCACGGCGTACTGGAACTCCCCGCCCAGCTGATCACCCGGGAGTCGACCCTAGGAGCCTGATCGGCGACGTTCTTCTCGCTGTGGGCGGGAGGCCCAGCGGTAGGTGAAGAACACCCAGGCGAGGGCAGGCAGGCCGAAGATCGCGGCAGCGATCTCACGCCCGAAGACCAGTAGCAGCAACCCGACCAGCGCGAACGGCACCGCCATCCACACCGCGCCTGCGAACGCCGCCCACCGCCACTTCCCGGGCTTGCGCGGCTGCGGCTTGTAGAGCGACGGCGTCGGCAGCCCGGCGAAGATCGGCTGCAGGTCGCCGTGCGTGACCGCATCGTTCAGCAAATCGACGCGGCGGTGCAGCTCGTCCTCGTCCAGCCGGCCGATCGCGAACTGCTCGGCCAGCTCGTCCGTACAGACGTGCCGCTCCTCGTCGGTGAGCCGAATGCCCGCCATCCGGCGCCGGGCCGCGACCTCCCGTGCCTCCTGACCGGCCGCCGTGGCAAACCCGATCAGGTCACTCGGCTTCACCGGCCGCCGTTCCGCCATCACACTCACCTCACCCTCGTCCCTGTCGAGTGTGCCAGATGGACCGAAGAGTGGTCTGACGCTCCGGAGCGCCCGTTCGGGGACGGACCCGGGCACGCGAAGTGCCCGGGTCGGAGTGTCAGTTGAGGACTGCGGGGAGGGTTGCAGTCCAGGCCGTCCGCAGCTCGGACAGCGGGATCTCGAACTGGTCCTGAACGTCCAGGGTGTCGCCCGTGACGACGCCGATCTTGGCGTGCGGGAAGCGGCGCGCGGTGCACATGTCGGTGAACCGGACCTCCTCCGTGCGCGGTACGGCGACGATCGCGCGGCCGGCCGACTCCGCGAACAGGAACAGGAACGGGTCCAGCCCGTCCGGCGCCCACACCCGCGCGCCGACACCGGCGCGCAGCGCGGACTCGACCAGCGTCTGCGCGACACCGCCGTCGCTGACGTCGTGCGCCGCGTCGATCAGCCCGTCCCGGGAGGCGTTGATCAGGATGTCGGCCAGCTGCTTCTCGGCCTCGAGGTCCACCGCCGGCGGCCGGCCGCCGAGGTGACCGTGCACGACATGCGCCCACTCGGACCCGGACAGCTCCTCCTCGGTCTCACCGAGCAGGTACAGCTGGTGGCCCTCCATGTCCGCGGTGAACCCGATCGGCGTCCGCCGGGTGACGTCGTCGATCACGCCGAGCACCCCGATCACCGGGGTCGGCAGGATCGGGGTCTCGCCGGTCTGGTTGTAGAACGACACGTTCCCGCCGGTGACCGGGATGCCGAGCTCCTTGCAGCCGTCGACCAGGCCACGGATCGCCTCGGTGAACTGCCACATCACGCCCGGGTCCTCCGGGGAGCCGAAGTTCAGGCAGTCGGTGACCGCGGCCGGGCGGGCGCCGGTGGTGGCGACGTTCCGGTACGACTCCGCGAGCGCGAGCTTCGCGCCGGTGTACGGGTCGAGCTTGGCGAACCGTCCGTTGCAGTCGGTGGAGACCGCGACGCCGAGGCCGCTGGTCTCGTCGACCCGGATCATGCCGCTGTCCTCAGGCTGCGCGAGCACCGAGTTGCCGAGCACGTACCGGTCGTACTGGTCGGTGACCCAGGACTTGTCGCAGAGGTTGGGCGAGGCAACGAGTTTCAGCAGGGTGTCCCGCAGCTCCGCGCCGCTGCTTGCCCGCGGCAACTTCTCGGCGCCGTCGGCCTGCAGCGCGTCCTGCCAGTCCGGCCGGACATAGGGCCGGTCGTAGACCGGGCCCTCGTGCGCGACCGTCTCCGGGAGCACGTCGACGATCCGCTCGCCGTGCCAGTCGATCTCGAGCCGGCCGGTGTCGGTCACCTCGCCGATCACGTCGGCCTGGACGTCCCACTTGGCGCAGATCTTCAGGAACGCCTCGACGTTGTCCGGCGTGACGCAGGCCATCATCCGTTCCTGCGACTCGCTCATCAGGATCTCCTCCGGCGACAGCGAGGCGTCCCGCAGCGGCACCAGGTCCAGCGAGACCCGCATGCCGCCGTCGCCCGCGCTGGCCAGCTCCGAGGTCGCGCAGGACAGGCCGCCGCCACCGAGATCCTGGATGCCCTCGACGACGTTCGCGGCGAAGAGCTCGAGCGTGCACTCGATCAGCAGCTTCTCCATGAACGGGTCGCCGACCTGGACCGCCGGGCGCTTGGTCGGGCCGCCTTCGGCGAAGGTCTCGCTGGCCAGCACCGAGACCCCACCGATCCCGTCGCCGCCGGTCTTGGCGCCGTACAGGATCATCTGGTTGCCGACGCCGGTCGCGTTCGCCAGGTGCAGGTCCTCGTGGCGCATCACGCCGACGCACAGCGCGTTCACCAACGGGTTGCCGGCGTACGTCGGGTCGAAGACGACCTCGCCGCCGATGTTCGGCAGGCCGAGGCTGTTGCCGTACCCGCCGACACCGGAGACGATGCCCGGCAGCACGCGCTTGGTGTCCGGTGCGTCGAGCGGGCCGAAACGCAACGGGTCCATCACCGCGACCGGGCGGGCGCCCATCGCGATGATGTCGCGGACGATGCCGCCGACCCCGGTGGCCGCACCCTGGTACGGCTCGACGTACGACGGGTGGTTGTGCGACTCGACCTTGAACGTGACGGCGTACCCCTCGCCGATGTCGATGACGCCCGCGTTCTCACCGATGCCGGCCAGCATCTTCCCGGCCGGGGTCTCCTGGGGGATCTCGCCGAACTTGCGCAGGTGCACCTTGGACGACTTGTACGAGCAGTGCTCGCTCCACATCACCGAGTACATCGCCAGCTCACAGCTGGTCGGGCGGCGCCCGAGGATGTCCCGGATCCGCTGGTACTCGTCCGGCTTCAGCCCGAGCTCAGCCCACGGCTGCTCGACGTCCGGCGTGTTGCTCGCGTTGTTAACGGTGTCGGTGGACAACTCAGGACTCCTGCACTAGGTGGGACTCAGGTGAAACGGTAGCTGGCTGGTGGGAAGCCATCAGATGGGCCACCAGCAGCGGTACGGCGAAACCGGCCATGATCGCGGGCAGCGCGACGCCGGCGTCGTTCAGCAGCATGCCGACCAGGCCGCAGGTCGACAGGGCGATCAGGGTCGGGCGGATCATCGCAAGGCTGCCGTAGAACTCGCGGTACGTCGTCGACGGGACGCGGTCCGGGAAGACGGTGGCGGCCATGCCGAGCAGGACAGCGACCAGCATTACCCAGCCGGCCGGACCGCTGAAGAACTGGACGGCCATCTGCAGCTTGCGGATGAAGACGTCGCCGACCTGTCCGTCCAGCAGGCGCGCGACAAACGTACCGAAGTGGCTGCGCTGGTCTGGTGGCCGCAGGTAGTCGAGGAACGCGACCGCGGAGACGGCCAGCACCCCTGCCACGCCTACAGCGATCAGGGCGCGCAATGAGATGCTCCCCCGCCAGGTAAGCCAGGCCATGAGCAGCACAGCCGGTACGAGAGCGATGATGCCGCCGAAGTCGGTACCCCAGCCCGGTGTGCCATCCACAACGATGGCAGCACCACCAATGACCAGTACGGCGATTGCGGCCTGCACCCTGCTCTTGTTGAGAAGCTTCTGCGCGGCCCAGCCGGCTGTCACAAGCGCCCCGACCGCCAGCGTCGCGAAGGTCGAGTTGCCAAAGCCGTAGAACCGTCCGCCGATCACAGGTCCGTCGGCGTACATGCTGCCGACCTGCATAGGCGTACCGAGGACGCCGTCGACCAGCAAGAGCAGGTACGCAGCTAGTGCGAGCCCGAGGAACGCGTACCTCTTCAGCAACACCTGTGCCACGGCTGCGGACAGGACACTGATGCCGATCGTCACTGCGTACAAGGAGAAGCCGGGCGCCGGCCAGCGCCACCAGACGGTCGCTTGCGCCAGGAAGACCGCAATGTAGAACCCTCCCTGGACGAGCAACGTGAAGACTGCGGTACGGCGGGACGCGGGCGACCGGCGGAGCAGGAACCACAGCAGCGCGAGAACCTCAACCCCCACAATCGTCAGAGACACCGCGAACAGCACCGGGCGTGGGCGCTCGAACCGCTGGTTGGCGTCCAGCCGGTCGTCGATCACCGCGGCCGCGTCGGTGTGGCGGTCACCTGTGAAGTGGATCTCGCTGCCGTCCAGCGGGCCGGCGGTCTCGGAACCCGCGGGGTCAACCTCGGCCGGTGTACGGCCCTTGAGAATCGTCGCGGTGATGTCGGTCAGCTGGATCAGCCCAGGGCGGCGGGTGCTGTCACTGGTCAGCCAGCGCGGCCCGTCGTCGGGAGGCAACTGCATCGCGACCAGCGTGTGTGGCTGCGCAACCGCATCCTCCTGGCTCACGCCGACCAGCAGGACCCAGCCACCGGCCGCGCGGGCCTGTGCGACCAGCTGCGCGACCTTCTGACGCGCCTCGGCTCGTCCCTCGCGGACGGGCAATGCTCCGGCGTCGATGATCGCGTCACCGCACTCCGGTTTCGCCAACTCGGCAGGGTCGAACTCCGGCTGCCAGTTGGCTACCGAACCGTCAGTCTTGGCCAGTGCAACCGCAGCGCCCGGGCCGAAGCCACAGATTGGGTAGCCGGTCTGACCGAGGCGGCCGATCGGTGCCCCGGTGTGGTGCTCGGCCTGCCGGTTGACGTACGTCTGCCAGTCGGCCACGTGTCCGCTCGACACTGCGGGCAGTTCAGCGCACGGCTGGTCGGCGACGCTGCCCCAGGCGCGAGTACCCGCGCCGATGGTCAGCCAGCCGTCGATCGGGCAGGTGTGCGGTCCGGCCGTCTTCACCGAGATCGAGCCCACGTGCGACTGGTTGACCAGGCCGGTCAACTCAGGTGACGCCTTCACGTCCTCCCACGTCAGACCAGGTACGCCGATCACGACAACCTTCGCCAACAAGGACGACGTACTCGCCGGCGTGGCACTCGCCTCTCCCGGCACAGCGGCCGCTCCGGTCACCGCGGCAATGGTCGCCGCCACGACCGCGGCAGCGCGGAGGAGGACACGGCGGGGCCATGACCGCCCCGCCCCCGACCACCTCATCAGGAGGAGACGACGGCCTTCAGCACCGAGGTGAAGAAGCCCAGGCCGTCGATGGTCGGGCCGGTGAGAGTCTCGACGGCGTGCTCCGGGTGCGGCATCAGGCCGACCACGTTTCCACGCTCGTTGGTGATTCCGGCGATGTCGCGGTACGAACCGTTCGGGTTGCCGAGGTACCGGGCCACGACCCGGCCCTCGCCCTCGAGCCGGTCCAGCGTCGGCTCGTCGGCGACGTACGAACCGTCCTGGTTCTTCAGGACGATGGTGATCTCGTGGTTCGCGTCGTAGTCGCTGGTCCACGCGGTGCGGTTGTTCTCGATCCGCAGCGGCTGGTCCCGGCAGACGAACTTGCGGTGGTGGTTCTTGATCAGCGCGCCGGGCAGCAGGTGCGACTCGCAGAGCACCTGGAAGCCGTTGCAGATGCCGAGCACCGGCATCCCCTGGCCGGCCTTCGCGATGATCGTCTCCATCACCGGCGCGAACCGGGAGATGGCCCCGGCGCGCAGATAGTCCCCGTACGAGAAACCGCCGGGCAGGACGACC
>DASSDE010000075.1:0-10825 GCA_035697365.1 Kribbella sp.
GCACACCGGCGACTCGATCACGGTCGCGCCGGCGATGACGCTGACCGACCGCGAGTACCAGACCATGCGCGACCTGGCGATCGGCATCATCCGCGAGGTCGGCGTGGACACCGGCGGCTGCAACATCCAGTTCGCGGTGAACCCGGCGGACGGCCGGCTGATCGTGATCGAGATGAACCCGCGGGTGTCCCGCTCGTCGGCGCTGGCGTCGAAGGCGACCGGCTTCCCGATCGCGAAGATCGCCGCGAAGGTTGCCATCGGCTACACCCTGGACGAGATCCCCAACGACATCACGAAGCAGACGCCGGCCAGCTTCGAGCCGACGCTGGACTACGTCGTGGTGAAGGTGCCGCGGTTCGCGTTCGAGAAGTTCCCGGCCGCGGACGCCACGCTGACCACGCACATGAAGAGCGTCGGCGAGGCGATGGCGATCGGCCGGAACTACACCGAGGCGCTGCAGAAGGCGCTGCGCTCACTGGAGAAGCCGGAGGCCCGGTTCTCCTGGGCCGGTCAGCCCGCCACCGAGCTGGAGCCGCTGCTCGAGGGCATCAAGACGCCGCACGACGGCCGGTTGCGCGACGTCATGGACGCGATCCGGGCCGGTGCCTCGCCCGAGCAGATCTTCGACGCGACGCACATCGACCCGTGGTTCGTCGACCAGCTGTACCTGCTCCACGAGACCGCGCTGCAGGTCGCGGCCGCGCCGCGGCTGACGCCCGAGGTGATCAAGCTCGCCAAGCGGCACGGATTCTCGGACCTGCAGCTGGCCGAGATCCGCGGGCTCACCGAGGACGTCGTCCGCGGGGTCCGGCAGGCGCTCGGGATCCGCCCGGTCTACAAGACGGTCGACACCTGTGCGGCCGAGTTCAAGGCGGAGACGCCGTACCACTACTCGTCGTACGACGAGGAGTCCGAGGTCGCGCCCCGGACCGAGCCCGCGGTGCTGATCCTCGGCTCCGGGCCGAACCGGATCGGCCAGGGCATCGAGTTCGACTACTCGTGTGTGCACGCGTCGATGGCACTGCGCGAGGCCGGCTACTGCACGATCATGGTGAACTGCAACCCGGAGACGGTCTCGACCGACTACGACACCTCCGACCGGCTGTACTTCGAGCCGCTCACCTGCGAGGACGTGCTCGAGATCGTGCACGCCGAGCTGCAGGCCGGGCCGGTCGCGGGCGTGATCGTCCAGCTCGGCGGCCAGACGCCGCTCGGCCTGGCGCAGCGGCTCGCGGACGCCGGCGTACCGATCGTCGGCACCTCGCCGGAGGCGATCCACCTCGCGGAGGAGCGCGGCGCGTTCGGCAAGGTGCTGGCGGACGCGCAGCTGCCGGCGCCGAAGCACGGGACCGCGATGTCCGCCGAGGAGGCGCACGACGTTGCCGCGGAGATCGGGTTCCCGGTGCTCGTCCGGCCGTCGTACGTGCTCGGCGGCCGCGGCATGGAGATCGTCTACAGCTCTGCCGAGCTGACCGCCGCGCTGGACCGGCTGAGTGCGGGCTCGGGCTCGTGGGAGCACCCGGTGCTGATCGACCGGTTCCTGGACGACGCGGTGGAGATCGACGTCGACGGGCTGTACGACGGGAACGAGCTGTTCCTCGGCGGCGTGATGGAGCACATCGAGGAGGCCGGCGTGCACTCCGGCGACTCGTCCTGCGCGCTGCCGCCGATCACCCTCGGGAACGCGGACATCGAGAACATCCGCCGCTCCACCGAGGCGATCGCGCGGGGCGTCGGCGTCCGCGGCCTGCTGAACGTGCAGTACGCGCTGGCCGGCGACGTCCTGTACGTACTGGAGGCGAACCCGCGCGCGTCCCGGACGGTGCCGTTCGTGTCGAAGGCGACCGCGACGCCGCTCGCGAAGGCGGCCGCCCGGGTGATGCTCGGCGCGACGATCGCCGAGTTGCGCGCCGAGGGAATGCTGCCGGCCGAGGGCGACGGTGGCACGCTGCCGCCGACGACGCCGATCGCGGTCAAGGAGGCCGTGATGCCGTTCAACCGGTTCCGGACCATCGACGGCGCGTCGGTCGACACCGTGCTCGGGCCGGAGATGAAGTCGACCGGCGAGG
Source organism: Kribbella sp. (assembly GCA_035697365.1). Taxonomy (GTDB): domain Bacteria; phylum Actinomycetota; class Actinomycetes; order Propionibacteriales; family Kribbellaceae; genus Kribbella. Next base: position 2,070 of record DASSDE010000075.1, read on the forward strand.
TGATGGGCATCGACGACACCTTCGGTACGGCGTTCGCGAAGTCGCAGGCCGGTGCGTCGCAGCCGCTGCCGGCCGACGGGAAGGTGTTCGTCTCGGTCGCGAACCGGGACAAGCGGCACATGATCTTCCCGGTCAAGCGGCTGGCGGACCTGGGCTTCCAGATCTTCGCGACCGAGGGCACGGCCGACGTGCTGCGGCGCAACGGGGTCGAGGCGGTCACGGTCCGCAAGAGCAGTCAGGGCCCAGGCCCGAACGGTGAGCCGACGATCGTGCAGATGGTCCAGGACGGCGAGCTGAACCTGATCGTCAACACGCCGATCGGGATCACCCAGGGCGGTTCGCCGCGGATCGACGGGTACGAGATCCGCAGCGCGGCGGTGGCGCGGAACATCCCCTGCATCACCACGGTGCAGGGCCTGGCGGCCGCCGTGCAGGGTATCGAGGCCCAGCGGGCGGGCGACATCGCCGTCCGGTCGCTGCAGGACTGGGTGCCGAGGATCCACGGTGCCTGACGGTGCAGGCCGCCCCGACGCCGGCGGCGCGGTGGTCGCTGCGCGACGGCGGTCGGCGTACGAGCGGGTTGTGCGGCCGGTGCTGTACCGGTTGGGGCGTGGGGATGCGGAGGTCGCGCACGAGCAGACGCTCGCCGGCCTCCGGCTCCTCGGCCGGGTCCCCGGCGCTCCGCGCGTCGCGGCCCGGCTGTACGGCGCGGCCGGGGCTGCCGGGGCTGCCGGGGCTGTAGCGCCCCGGACCGTCTTCGGCGTCCGCTTTCCCTCACCGGTGGGCCTCGCGGCGGGGATGGACAAGAACGGGATCGCCCTGCGCGCGTGGCCGGCGCTCGGCTTCGGGTTCGTCGAGGTCGGCACCGTCACCGCGCATCCGCAGCCGGGGAACGAGAAGCCGCGGTTGTTCCGCCTCGTGGAGCACGAGGCCGTCATCAACCGGATGGGCTTCAACAACCTCGGCAGCGAGGCGCTCGCCGCGCGGCTGGCGGCGTACGGCGACCTCGGCTACCCGCTCGGCATCTCGATCGGCAAGTCGAAGGTCACCCCGCTCGAGGACGCGGTGGAGGATTACGTGACGTCGCTGGGCCGGCTCTACCGATACGGCGACTACTTCGCAGTCAACGTGTCATCTCCGAACACACCGGGCCTGCGTTCGCTGCAGGACGCCGGGCACCTCCGTGAGTTGCTGACCGCGTTGCATGCCGAAGCGGCCGCGTTGACCGTCGCCGGTCTCGACCCGAAGCCGATCTTGGTGAAGATCGCTCCGGACCTGACCGCGTCCGCGATCGACGAGCTGCTCGAGGTCTGCACCGGCACCGGCGTCGCCGGCATCATCGCCACCAACACGACCATCGGCCGCCCAGGCGTGGAGACGCACCCGCTCGCCCAGGAGACCGGGGGCCTGTCCGGCCGCCCGCTGGCCGAGACCTCGGCGAAGGTGGTCGCGCACATCCACAACGAGACCGGGGGAGCGTTGCCGATCATCGGGGTCGGTGGGATCCTGGACGCCGCCGACGCGACCCGCCTCTTCGACGCGGGCGCCAGCCTCGTCCAGGTGTACTCAGGATTGATCTACCGTGGACCGGGCCTGGTCCGGACCATCAACAGGAGCTTGCCATGAGCAACCAACCCTTGGGGAGCGAGATGCCTAACTTGCCGTTCGGCGCCCGGCTCCGGGCCGCGATGGACACCCGTGGTCCGCTCTGCGTCGGCATCGACCCGCACGCGCACCTGCTCGACGCCTGGGGCCTTCCGGACACCCCCGAGGGCCTGGCGTCGTTCACGTACGGTGTCGTGGACGCCCTCGCGGACCAGGTCGCGGTGTTCAAGCCGCAGTCCGCGTTCTTCGAGCGGTTCGGGTCGGCCGGCATCGCCGTCCTCGAGCAGGCCACCGTCCGGCTGCGGGAGGCCGGTGCAGTGGTGATCATCGACGCGAAGCGCGGCGACATCGGTACGACGATGGCCGGCTACGCGTCGGCGTACCTGGCGGAGAAGGGGCCGCTGGCGTGTGATGCGCTGACGGTCAGCCCGTACCTCGGGTTCGGTTCCCTGCAGCCGGCGATCGACGAGGCCCGTGCGGCGGGCGCCGGGCTGCTTGTGCTCGCCCTGACGTCGAACCCGGAGGGTCCACAGTTCCAGTCGGCCCGGACCGCGGACGGCTCGACCGTGGCCGGTGCGGTGCTGGACGGCCTGCGGGCGCTGAACGCCGACGCCGAGGGGCTCGGTTCGTTCGGTGCGGTCGTTGGCGCGACCATCAGTGCGACCGACGAGAACCTCGACATCAACGGCCCGCTGCTCGCCCCCGGCCTCGGCGCCCAGGGCGGCACGGCCGAGGGCCTCGCCAAGGTTTTCGGTACGGCGGTCCGCAACGTCGTGCCCTCCAGCTCCCGCGAGATCCTCGGCGCCGGCCCGGACGCGACCGCCCTGAAAGACGCGGCCGCCCGCACCAACGACGCATACCGAACCGTACTCGGATACTGACCGCAATTGCGCTAGAACAAGCACCAGCAAATGGCGCGGTTGGGGATCGCTGTCAGCTGCTCTCGCTCCTCGAAGGCTGATAGAGGCCGGTGAGTAGGTCCACGGCCGCCTGCGTTGCTGGGTGGGGGTCCTCGCGATGCCAGATCAGGTGTACGTCGACGGGCGGCGCGTCCCGCACCGGACGGTACGTGACGCCCTCGCGACGGTACTGGGTTGTCGTGGCCTGCGGAGTCATGCCGACACACCGGCCGGAGGCGATCGCGGCCAGCCAGTCGTCGACGTCGTGCGTGTACTCGATCGCGGGCCGCGCGTTCTCCGGCCAGAGGTCCACCGTGGTGCTTCCGGTACGCCGGTCGATGACGAGGCGGCGTTCGCGCAGCTGATCGAGCGTCACCGCCCGTTTGCGCGTCAGCGGATCGTCGGCGGGCAGCGCGCAGTACCGCTGCTCCCGGGTGAGCAGCACGTGCGCGAACCGGCGGAGGTCGAGGTGGCTGCGCACGACCGCGAGATCGCACAGGCCTTCGGCCAGGCCACCCGTGGTCGTGTTCGTGCGGATGAGCTGCAGCTCGATGCCGGGATGCTCGGTCGCCCACCGGCGCTGGAACTCGCGGGTGTGGCTGCCGAACGCCGACCACGCATGGCCGACCCGCAGCCGCGTGTGACCGCTCTTCGCCTCGGTCACCAGCTCGTCGAGCTCGGCCAGGATGTGGCGGGCCCGTGCGAGCACCCGGACCCCGGCGGTGGTCGGAGTGAGCGAACGACTGGTGCGGTGCAGCAGCCGGACGCCGAGTTCGCGCTCCAGCGCCAGCAAGTTGCGGGACACCGCGGCCTGGGAGATTCCGAGCTCGATCGCGGCGTCGGTGAACGTACCGGAGTCGACGATCTCCACCAGGCACCGCAGCTGCCGGATATCCATGACTCCAGCGTATAGATCCGCGTCCACCTGCATTTTGCGCCGGGTCGTACCGGGCGGATCCTCGGCAGCGTGAGGCGAGATCGGTTGGTCGGTGTGGCGATGATGCTCGGCAGCGGGCTGTCGACGCAGGTGGGCGCGTCGGTGGCGGCGCTCGCGTTCCCGGTGCTCGGGCCGGCCGGCGTGGTGGCGATCCGGCAGTGGGTCGCCGCGATCGTGCTGCTCACGATCGGCCGGCCACGACTGCGCTCGATCACGGCTCGTCAATGGCGCACGGTGATGGGTCTGGCGGCGGTCTTCGCGGTCATGAACCTGTCGCTGTACACCGCCATCGACCGCGTCGGTCTGGGGCTGGCCGTCACGCTCGAGTTCCTCGGCCCGCTCGCGGTGGCGCTGCTGGGCTCACGGCGCGTCCTCGACCTGGTGTGTGCGCTGGTCGCCGCTCCGGCCGTGGTGCTGCTGATGCGTCCACAGGCGACCACGGACTACGTCGGCATCGGACTGGGTCTGCTCGCCGCGCTGTGCTGGGCGTTCTACATCCTGCTCAACCGGACGATCGGGCGAGAGTTGCCGGGCGCAACTGGTTCGGCGGCCGCGGCGGGGCTGTCCGGTCTCGCCTATGTACCGGTCGGTGTCGTCGTGCTGCTGCATCATCCGGCGACAATTGCTGCGGTGACGTACGCGCTGGTCGCCGGAGTGCTGTCCTCCGCCGTGCCTTTCCTCGTTGACGTCCTGACGTTGCGACGGGTTCCGGCACAGTTCTTCGGCGTGTTCATGAGCGTGAACCCCGTACTCGCGGCGCTCGTCGGACTCGTCGTTCTGCACCAGCAGTTGGCGATGCCGGACTGGGTGGCGATCCTCGTGATCGTCGCGGCGAATGCGGTCGCCGTCGTGTTCGGCGACGCGGCACATCACAGCCCGGTTCCAGTCGGACCGTGCGACCTTGTTCACGGCGTGCCGCAGCTCGCGGTGACCCCGGCGTTCGGAAAGGTGTCGGCGGACGGGGAGCAACGGTCTTCCCGCGCGACACAGTGAAGGAACACGATGCGGAAGCTGGCAGCCCTCGCGGCCGTTGCGACGATGAGTGTTGGCGCCCTGACAGCTTGCTCGGGTGGCGACTACTGCGGCGACCTGAAGAGCTACGTCGAGACCTCCAAGGGCCTGGACATGAAGGACTCCGGTGCCATCGACAAGGTCCTGGACGAGTCCAAGAAGGTCAAGAAGTCGGCGCCGAAGGACCTGAAGGACGACTGGCAGACCGTCGTCGACTACGCCCAGAAGGTGAAGGACGCCAACGGCGACGCCACCAAGCTGTCGGAGCTCGCCAAGACCGAGCTGCCGAAGATCCAGACGGCCCAGGAAGCGATCACCAAGCAGGCCAAGGACAGCTGCAAGATCGACATGAACAGCGGTAGCTGAACCACCGCGTGATCCGGCCGGTGGGACGGCTCTGCCCGTTCCGTCCCACCGCCCACTCGGTGTAGTCGGCGTGCATCGGTCCCGTGAACTAGTACCGTGGCCGCCGTGAAGCGAACTCTCGCCGTCCTCGCGACCATGGCCGCCGGCGCCGGTGTGCTGACCGGGTGTACCGACGACCAGGCGTACTGCGTCGATCTGGCCAAGTACGCGGCCAAGGCCGTCGACGTCGACCCGCAGCAGCCGGTCGACTACGTGAAGATCCTGGACGCGGCGAAGAAGGTCCAGAAGTCCGCGCCCGCGGACGTGCAGGACGACTGGGGCGTGGTCGTCGCGTTCGCCGAGAAGGCCAAGAAGGCGGGCTCCGACGCCAACGAACTGGCCACGCTGAGCAAGCAGACTCCCGGTGTGATGACGGCGTACCGAAACATCACCAGCCAGGCCAAGGACAGCTGCAAGGTCGACCTCCCGTCCTGGAAGTGACGACTCCGCACGACATCGGCCCGACACCGGGCTGACCACGGGCCGACCACGGGCTGGACCCGTGTTAGGTTCCCTTGCGAAGCCATACAACGGGACAGGTGAAACGGTGCCACTTCCTACTTTGACCCCGGAGCAGCGTGCGGCCGCTCTGGACAAGGCCGCGGCGGCGCGGCGTGAACGAGCCGAGATCAAGAACCGGATCCGGCACTCGGGAGCGTCTCCGACGGAGGTGCTCCACGAGGGGCAGACGAACGATGTGATCGGCAAGATGCGGGTCAGCCAGCTGCTGCAGTGCATCCCCGGCGTCGGCAAGGTCCGCGCCCAGCAGATCATGGAGCGGGCGGGGATCTCGGAGACGCGGCGCGTCCGCGGCCTCGGTTCGAACCAGATCGCCGCGCTCGAGCGCGAATTCGCCGAGTGACCCCAGTGAGCCGAACCGAAACCGTTTCCGGCTCGTTGGACACTGGTGTGACGATGACCACGCACCCGAATGGCCCTGCTGCTACCGGCGCCGGTGACCGGCCGCCGGCGCGACTGACCGTCCTGGCCGGACCGACGGCGGTCGGCAAGGGGACGGTGGCCGCCGAGATCCGCGACCGGTTCACCGACATCTGGATCTCGGTGTCGGCCACCACCCGCAAGCCGCGGCCGAACGAGGTGCACGGCGTGCACTACCTGTTCGTGTCGGACGCGGAGTTCGACCGGATGATCGCCGACGGCGAGCTGCTGGAGTGGGCCGTCGTCCACAAGGCGGCCCGGTACGGCACGCCGCGGCAGCCGGTCCTCGACAAGCTGGCCGCCGGCCGGCCGGCGCTGCTGGAGATCGACCTGCAGGGCGCCCGCCAGGTCCGCGAGACGATGCCGGAGGCACAGTTCGTGTTCCTGGCCCCGCCGAGCTGGGACGAACTGGTCCGCCGCCTGGTCGGCCGCGGCACCGAGACCGCCGAGGAGCGCGAACGCCGCCTCGAGACCGCGGTGCTGGAGCTGGCGGCCGAGAAGGAGTTCGACGTGACGATCGTAAACGCCTCGGTTCGGGAGGCTGCCGATCAGTTGGTAAAGTTGATTCGATCACCCTCCATCTCTGGAAAGAGCTGACTTTGTCTGGCAACCAGCCCGTCGCCATCGGCATCACCTCGCCGCCGATCGACGACCTGCTCACCCGCACCGACTCGAAGTACAAGCTCGTGCTGTACTCGGCCAAGCGCGCGCGGCAGATCAACGCCTACTACTCGCAGCTCGGCGAGGGCCTGCTGGAGTACGTCGGACCGCTGGTCGAGACGCACGTCCAGGAGAAGCCGCTGTCGATCGCCATGCGCGAGATCAACGACGGCGTTCTGACCTGCACCGACATCGACCCCGAGGCCGAGGCGGAAGCCTCCGCGGCAGCGGAGAAGAAGTCCGAGTAACCCGACACCGACCGGGAACGGAGTCCGATGTCCGCAACCGGTGACCTGACCCCCGGCAGCCAGAGCGCTCCGGGGGCCGCTGTCGTGCCCCTGCACCGACCGAACGTCGTTCTCGGCGTCGGCGGTGGTATCGCTGCGTACAAAGTCTGCGACCTGCTGCGACGGCTGACCGAGTCCGGACACAGCGTCCGGGTGGTCCCGACGGCGGCCGCGCTGGAGTTCGTCGGTGCGGCGACCTGGGCGGCGCTGTCCGGGCAGCCGGTCACCACGGACCCGTTCGACGACGTGCACGAGGTGCCGCACGTCCGGATCGGCAAGGCCGCGGAGCTGGTCGTCGTCGCGCCCGCGACCGCGAACCTGATCGCCAAGGCGGCCCACGGGCTGGCCGACGATCTCCTCACCAACACTCTGCTCACCGCGCGCTGCCCGATCCTGTTCGCGGCCGCGATGCACACCGAGATGTGGGAGCACCCGGCCACCCAGGCGAACGTCGCCACTCTGCGGTCCCGCGGGATCACGGTCCTCGACCCCGCCGTCGGGCGCCTGACCGGCGCCGACACCGGTCGCGGGCGGCTGCCGGAGCCGTCGGAGATCTTCGCGATCAGCCAGTTGATGCTTGCCGACCAGGCGGCCCGGGCGGCCGGCCAGTCGGTCGCCGACCTGACCGGCAAGCACGTGCTGATCAGCGCCGGTGGGACCCGTGAGCACCTCGACCCCGTGCGGTTCCTCGGCAACTCGTCGTCCGGTAAGCAGGGCTACGCCCTGGCCCGGATCGCGGCCGCCCGCGGCGCGAAGGTCACGCTGGTCGCCGCCAACTCCGAGCTCCCGGACCCGGCCGGCGTCCAGGTCGTCCCGGTGGTGTCGGCCGCCGACCTGTACGACGAGATCACCGGCCGGGCCGCCGACGCGGACGCGGTCGTGATGGCGGCCGCGGTCGCGGACTTCCGCCCGGCCGACGTCGTCGAACACAAGATCAAGAAGACCGCCGACGGCGCGGTGCCCTCGGTCGACCTCGTACAGAACCCGGACATCCTGGACACGATCTCGCACGACCGCACCCGCCCGGACCAGGTGATCGTCGGCTTCGCCGCGGAGACCGGCGACGCGAACCACACCGTCCTCGAACTCGGCCGCGCCAAACTCGACCGCAAGGGCTGCGACCTCCTGGTCGTCAACGACGTCTCCGGCGGCAAGGTCTTCGGCAGCGACCTGAACGAGGCAGTCATCCTCGACCGCACCGGCACCACCCTCCCCGTCCCCTCCGGCAGCAAAGACGCCCTGGCCGGCGTCATCTGGAACCTCGTCGCCACCCACTGGTCATAAGAGGACAGAAGCTGTCCGCTTCCGGGTCTAGGTTCAGGGGTATGGAGATCAGTTGGCGGGCGGTCGTGGCTCGGCGGGTGCGGCGGCATGGGCTGGGGGACGGCTTTGGTACGGCGCTGGACGCTGTGCGGGCGATGTGTGGGGCGCATGCGCAGATTGCGGCTGCGGGGGAGGTGTCCGTGGCGTTGCGGGTGGATGGGGCTGATCGGAAGTCCGTGCAGCGCGACGAGGAGTTGGTGAAGACCTTCGGGCCGCGGGGGACTGTGCATCTGCTGCCGCTGGACGACCTGCCCATGTGGACCGGGGCGCTGTCCGCGCTGCAGGGGAACGCTCAGCAGCCGGAGCCGATCCGGATGACGCCGGACGAGATCGATCAGGTGGTCGTTGCGATCGGCGAAGCGCTCGCGGCCGACGACCTGACCGTCGACGAGCTGACCGAGGAGGTCGTCCGGCGGACCGGCGACTGGGCCCGTACTCCTACCATCCCCGCGTTCCAGGGCGCGTGGGCCCGCTGGCGGCAGGCGGTCCACGTGGCGGCGCACGCCGGGGTGCTCTGCCACGGGCCGATGCGGGGCCGGCTCACGACGTACTCGAATCCGCACCGCCTGCGTCCGTTCGACCCGATGCCCGCGGACAAGGCGCTCACCGAACTCCTGCACCGATACCTCTACTCGTACGGCCCCGCGACACCGCAGCAGTTCGCGCGCTGGCTCAAGACCACTCCGACCA
>DASSDE010000076.1:0-3328 GCA_035697365.1 Kribbella sp.
CGCCCACGCCCACCAGCACGCGCCGAACGCACCCCACTCGACGGCCCAGCCGAGTCAGCCGGGCCCGCCGACTTGGACGGCCCCGTCGACTTGGACGAGCCAGCCGACTTGGACGGGCCGGCCGAGTCCGAAGACCCCGACGTACGCCGACTCGACCCGCTCTCTGGCGACGCCGCTCCGGTAGTGGAGCCTGCTACGCCTTCGGCCAGGAGTTTGCGGGCCAGCGCCAGGCGCTCATCGTGAGGCAGGGACTGCGCCGCGAGGGCAGCGTCATCGGCAACCTGGGGCTGCCGGGGGACGCTGCCGCCCGCGGAGGGGTGATCAGAAGTCGACATCGACCTCGGCCGCGGCCCCGTCGGCCGGCTGGTCCAGGGTCGGGCCGATGCCCATCTTCTCCATGATCTTCTTCTCCAGCTCGTTCGCCAGGTCGGGGTTGTCGCGCAGGAAGTTCCGCGCGTTCTCCCGGCCCTGGCCGAGCTGGTCGCTCTCGTACGTGAACCAGGCGCCGGCCTTACGGACGAAGCCCTGATCCACACCGAGGTCGAGCAGACTGCCCTCACGGCTGATGCCCTGGCCGTAGAGGATGTCGAACTCGGCCTGCTTGAACGGCGGGGCGACCTTGTTCTTCACGACCTTGACGCGGGTCCGGTTGCCGACCACGTCGGTGCCGTCCTTCAGCGACTCGATCCGGCGGATGTCCAGCCGCACCGACGCGTAGAACTTCAGCGCCTTACCACCGGTGGTCGTCTCCGGGGAGCCGAACATGACGCCGATCTTCTCGCGGAGCTGGTTGATGAAGATCGCGGTCGTGTTCGTCCCGCTGACCGCACCGGTCATCTTCCGCAGCGCCTGGCTCATCAGCCGGGCCTGCAGACCGACGTGGCTGTCGCCCATCTCGCCCTCGATCTCGGCCCGGGGCACCAGCGCGGCCACCGAGTCGATCACGACGATGTCGATCGCGCCCGACCGGATCAGCATGTCGGCGATCTCCAGCGCCTGCTCACCGGAGTCCGGCTGCGAGACCAGCAGCGCGTCGGTGTCGACGCCCAGCTTGCGCGCGTACTCCGGGTCGAGGGCGTGCTCGGCGTCGATGAAGGCCGCGATCCCGCCGTTGCGCTGCGCGTTCGCGATCGCGTGCAGGGTCACCGTCGTCTTACCGGAGGATTCCGGACCGTAGATCTCGACCACACGACCGCGCGGGTAACCACCGATCCCGAGCGCGATGTCGAGCGCGATCGAGCCGGTCGGGATGACCGCGATCGGCGCCTTGCCCTGCTCGCCCAGGCGCATCACCGATCCCTTGCCGCACTGCCGCTCGATCTGCGTCAGCGCGGTCGCAAGCGCCTTCTCGCGATCGGATGCCGCGCGCTCCGCACTCGCCGTACTCGATGCACCCGCCATGTGACTGCCACCTGACCCATCTGATAATCCGGGGCCGCCTCCCGGCCGCCCGAAAGAAGTTCGTTGTCGCCAGAGAAGGTATTCGTTGCCTCGGACAGTTTTCGCCGCCACTTCGAATCTGTGGACAACTCGGCCGTCCGAGCACCTTCCGGAGACAAAAGTATCCCGAACACGTGTTCGAATCACAACTGACACGCCGAAGCTTGTCCCGGCAGCCATTCTGACCCGCCGGGTCCCTACGCTTTCGGGGTGACCGACCGTCCCGACGTCCCCGATTCGGCCGTCGTCCTCGCGATCAGCCGCGTCGAGCTCGGCATCGACCACGTCCTCGACGCGCTCCGGACCCAGGACCCGTTCGGCATCCGCAGCTACCTGACCGAGTACTCCGAGCAGGAGGAGCCCAACCTCGCGGAGAAGGGCCTGATCCTCGCCATCGACCGGCTGCTGCAGATGAAGGTTCCCGGCCACGAGGAGTGGCCGACCCTCCCACTCGCGAAGCGCTGCGACTGGTGGGTCGAACGCCTCGGAGGGTTCGCCGCGGTCGTGGCGGGCCTCCCCCGGCTCAGCGGCGCCGCCGCGGACCGGCTGCCGATGAAGGACACTCTCGGGGCCGCCGTGCAGGCGATGGTGATCGGCGCGGTCTGCCGCGAGTACGGCGTGGAGGCGCATACCGACCGTACGGCGATCATCACCCGCGTCCTGACCGACCGCCCGATCACTCCGGACGAGGTCCTCAAGTACGACGACCCGGAGCTCGCGGGCAAGGACGTCTCCGCGCAACTGGGGATCGACGAGATCTCTGCGGACATGGGGCTACGCAAGGGCGTCCGGCTGGTCTGGCGTCTGAGCAAACTGTTCGGTGGGCTCAGTGAGGTGTTCGAGGAGCGTCCGCGAGGCAGCCTCGGCGCCCGGTTCGTCGGGAAGCTCCCGGGCGTCGGAGTGGTCGGTGGGTTCTTCGACGAGCGCAAGGGCATCAAGAAGGCGGCGTACGAGGCGGCGGAGCTGCTCACCAACAGTGCGTTCCGGGTCAAACCGGCCTGATCCCTGGGCCGCTCACCGCAGTCCTGAGATGATCTCCGCATGACTGGGATCGTCATCGCGCGGCCGGACGAGACCTGGCCGGCGCAGTACCAGAAAACGGCGTACGCGATCGGCGGGGTGCTCGGAGACCTGGCCCAGCGGATCGACCACATCGGGTCCACCTCGGTGCCGCGCCTGCCCGCCAAGGACATCCTCGACATCCAGGTCACCGTCGCCACCGAGCCGCAGTTGGACGACGTGGCGGAACGGATGGTCGCCGCGGACTGGGAGCTCCGCCCGCCCCGCCGCGATCACCCGGTGCCCGGCCTGTCCACCGACGAGGTCCAGTGGATGAAGCGGATGCTGGTCGAGCCTATGTACCGGCGGCGCGTCAACCTGCATGTCCGGGTCGCCGGCCGGGCCAACCAGCGCTACGCGCTGCTGTTCCGCGACTATCTGCGCAGCCATCCGGAGACAGCGCGTGCGTACGGCACGTTCAAACAGCACGCCGCGACGCTCCGGCTCGAGATCGGCGACTACAGCGATCTCAAGGACCCGGTCTGCGATCTGGTGTACCTGCCGGCCGAGGACTGGGCCGCCCGTACCGGATGGACCGGCTGACCGGCGGCGCGCTCAGCGTTCGCCGTGCTGCAAATTCGTTGCCCTGGGCATCAGCGTTCGCTGGCCGGAAGGTTGAGGTGCGCCCACACGGCACGCCACACCACCTTCGCGGCCTCACCGTCGGCCAGGGCCTCGACGACCGTCCGGCCGTCGAGCTCCTGGACCACCTGGGTCTCTGCCCAGGTCCGTGCGTACGCCGGTCCGAGATGGTGATCCATCCGGGACCAGAACTCCGTCAGTCTCATGCCTGCCCGTCGTCATCCTTCGGCGGCGGTCGCCACCCGCC
>DASSDE010000077.1:0-2284 GCA_035697365.1 Kribbella sp.
CATGCTGAACCAGATCGAGTTCGCGCTGAGCCGGATCGACGACGGCACGTACGGCGTCTGCGACAACTGCGGCAATGCGATCGGCAAGGGTCGGCTGCAGGCGTTCCCGCGTGCGACACTGTGTGTCTCATGCAAAGAACGCCAGGAACGCCGCTGAACGACCCTTCAGTGCCCCCCCACCCGGCCCCGCCCCCCGAGGCGGACGAGACAGCCACCCCGGAGCCGGCCGACGAACCGTCGGCCGGTTCTCCGTCGTCGCCGGGCGGCAGGTCCTGGAAATGGACGCTGATGTTCGGCGGTGTGGGGCTCGTCGTCCTGCTGCTCGATCAGGTCACCAAGGCGCTCGCGCTGGCGCATCTGACGCCGGGGGAGCCGGTGAACGTGGTCGGCAGCTTGCTGAAGTTCAACCTGATCCGGAACTCCGGCGCCGCGTTCAGCCTCGGTGCCGGTTACACCCCGTACATCAGCGCGATCCAGATCATCGTCGCGATCGGCGTCATCTACCTGTCCCGGAAACTCGGCTCGGCCGGCTGGGCGGTCGCCTTCGGGCTGCTGTTCGGCGGCGCGGTCGGCAACATCCTGGACCGGATCTTCCGCGAGCCGCCCCCGTTCCACGGGCATGTCGTCGACTTCCTGCAGACGCCGCACTGGGCGATCTTCAACGTCGCGGACATGGCCGTCACGTCGGCCGCCGTACTGCTGGTGATCCAGACGCTGCGCGGCATCAAGCTGGACGGCACCCGGGAGCAGCGCAAGTGACATCAGGGACCTCTCGGACCGTGATGGTGCCCGACGGCCTGGCGGGGGAGCGGCTGGATGCGGCGCTGTCCCGGTTGTTCGGCGTCTCGCGCACCAAGGCCGCCGAGCTGATCGAGTCCGGCCTGGTCCAGGTCGACGGGCTCCCGGCGCCGAAGTCGTCCCGCGTCGCGGCCGGCGTGCTGCTCGACGTCGAGCTGCCACCTCCGCCGTCCGAGGTGACCGTCGTGCCCGAGACCGTGGACACCCTGCGGATCGTGTACGACGACGACGAGATCGTGGTGGTCGACAAACCGGTCGGCGTCGCTGCGCACCCGTCGCCCGGCTGGACCGGCCCGACCGTGATCGGTCATCTGGCCGGCGCGGGCTTCAACATTTCCACGAGCGGGGCGGCCGAGCGCAAGGGCATCGTGCACCGGCTCGACGTCGGCACGTCGGGGCTGATGGTGGTCGCGAAGACGGAGTACGCGTACACCGTCCTCAAGCGCGCCTTCAAGGAACGTACGGTGCGCAAGATCTATCACGCGCTGGTGCAGGGCCACCCGGACCCGTTCACCGGGACCGTGGACGCGCCGATCGACCGGCACCCGCACCACGACTACAAGTTCGGGGTGGTGGCCGGCGGGAAGCCGAGCGTCACGCACTACGAGACCCTCGAGGCGTTCCGGTACGCGACACTGCTCGAGATCACGCTGGAGACCGGCCGTACGCACCAGATCCGCGTGCACATGTCCGCGATCGGCCACCCGTGCTGCGGCGACCTGACCTACGGTGCCGACCCCGTCCTCGCCGAACGCCTCGGCCTCACCCGCCAGTGGCTGCACGCCATGCGCCTCGGCTTCACCCACCCCGGCAGCGGCGAGTACGTCGAGTTCACCTCCCAGTACCCGGAGGACCTCGACCAAGCCCTCAACCTCCTCGTCGACACCCAGTGAAGCTGTACCTGTCCTCGTTCCGCCTCGGCGACCACCCCGAGCGTCTGACCGCGATGCTTCCGGCGGCCGCCCGGGTCGGGGTGATCTGCAACGCGATGGACTTCGTCAAGCCCACGACCCGCCGCGCGAAGGTCGACGAGGAACTCGCCAGGATCACCGACCTCGGTCTGCGGCCGGAGGAGCTGGACCTCCGTGACGGCGACGCGCTTGACCGCCTCCCGTCGTACGACGGCCTGTGGGTCCGCGGCGGCAACGTCTTCGTCCTGCGCATCGCCATGGCTCGCTCCGGCGTGGACGCCGTCCTCCCGGACCTGATCCGCTCGGAGCAGTTCGTGTACGCCGGCTACAGCGCCGGCGGCTGCGTGCTCGCGCCGAGCCTTCGCGGCGTCGAGTACTGCGACCCGGTCGACGGCCTCGACGACGTGATCTGGGACGGCCTCGGCATCCTGGACCACGCGATCGTGCCGCACCTGGATTCACCCGGCCACCCCGAGACCGAGCTGCTCGCGGTGGTCGCCGAGCGGTACGGCCGCAGCGGCGTGCCGTACGTCGGCCTGCGGGACGGGCAGGCCCTCGTGATCGACGGGGAGCGG
>DASSDE010000078.1:0-5042 GCA_035697365.1 Kribbella sp.
TCCTCGGCGGTCGGCGGGTCGTCGAGGTAGCGCCGTACGGTGTAGTCGACGCCGGCATCGTCGAAGGCCTTGGTGGCGGCGCGGCACTTCGAGCAGGCGGGGTTGATCCAGATCTCCACGAGGGGTCTCCTGAGCGTCAGCGGTGCTGGAACCAGAGTTTGGTGGGGCGCTGCATCATCAGGATCAGCAGCGTGACGTGCACGGCGAGGCCGAGCAGGCTGGCCGGGAGCGCCATCACTCCACCGGCAATCCCCATCACCGCGACCGCGATCAGCACGTACCGCGCCCAGCCGTGGCGCTTCCGGACGTAGAACGCCGGCACCAGGTAGGCCACCGCACACACCAGCGCGGCCGCGACCGCGACCGGGGTGTTACCGCGGGAGCCGGTGAGCACCTCGGAGATCTGACCGCCCGCCGACGTCAGCGCGAGCCCTGCGACCAACAGGCAGATCGCACCCAGTCCGGCGGAGATGACTGCGGAGATCGCGACCTGCTTGGGCACCGCGGTCGCCTGCGGCCCGTACGTGTCCGGGACATCACCGAACAGTCCGCTGTACGGCCCCGGCCGGCTCTCGACCGGCTCGTCACCGCGCTGCTGCCCAGTCATCCGCTCCGAACTTCCTTCCCACGACCCCGTCCCCCCGATCCTCCCAGATCACCCAAGCCCCGATCTGGGCCGACCTGCCGCCAGGCGAAACGAAAGGCCCGGTCGCCACGACCGGGCCTTTCGAGCAGGTTGTCAGGAGACCTCGAGGGCGTCCTTCGACTCGTTGAGGGTGACCTTGACGGTTTCGCCGTCGCGGACCGAGCCGTCCAGCAGGCCGCGGGCGAGCTCGTCACCGATCGCGGACTGCACCAGCCGGCGCAGTGGACGGGCGCCGTACACCGGGTCGTACCCGGTCATCGCCAGCCACTCCATCGCGCCCTCGTCGACCTCCAGCGTGATCCGCCGGTCGGCGAGCCGCTTCTGCAGCGAGTTGATCTGCAGGCCGACGATCTGCGTCAGCTCCTCGCTGCCGAGCGCATCGAACAGCACGATCTCGTCGAGCCGGTTGATGAACTCCGGCTTGAACGACTGCCGCACCACGGCCATCACCTGGTCGCGCTTGACCTTGTCGTCCAGCGACATGTCGGCCAGGTACGTCGAGCCGAGGTTGCTGGTCAGGATCAGGATCACGTTCCGGAAGTCGACCGTACGACCCTGGCCGTCGGTCAGCCGCCCGTCGTCGAGCACCTGCAGCAGGATGTCGAAGACCTCGGGGTGCGCCTTCTCCACCTCGTCGAGCAGGATCACCGAGTACGGCCGCCGGCGGACCGCTTCGGTCAGCTGGCCGCCCTCCTCGTACCCGACGTAGCCGGGCGGGGCACCGACGAGCCGCGCGACGCTGTGCTTCTCGCTGTACTCCGACATGTCGATGCGGACCATCGCCCGCTCGTCGTCGAACAGGAAGTCCGCGAGCGCCTTCGCCAACTCGGTCTTACCCACGCCGGTCGGGCCCAGGAACAGGAACGAACCGGTCGGCCGGTCCGGGTCGGAGATGCCCGCGCGCGCCCGCCGGACGGCGTCACTCACGGCCTTGACGGGCTTGCGCTGACCGATCAGCCGGCGCCCCAGCTCGTCCTCCATCCGGAGCAGCTTGCCGGTCTCGCCCTCGAGCAGCCGACCGGTCGGGATGCCGGTCCACATCGCGATCACCTCGGCGATCTCGGTCGGGCCGACCTCCTCGTTCACCATCGCTTCGGGGCCTTCGGCAACCTCTTCCTCGGCGTCGGCCTCCTCGAGCTCCTTGCTGAGCTGGGGAATCTCGCCGTACAGCAGCCGGGATGCGGTCTCCAGGTCGCCGTCGCGCTGGGCGCGCTCGGCCTGGCCACGCAGCTCGTCGATGCGCTCCTTGATCTCGCCGACCCGGTTCAGGCCGGACTTCTCGCGGTCCCAGCGGGCCTCGAGCGCGCGCAGCTCCTCCTCGCGGTCGGCGAGGTCGGCACGCAGCCGCTCCAGCCGCTCCTGCGACGAGGCGTCCTCCTCGCGGGACAGCGCGAGCTCCTCCATCTTCAGCCGGTCCACGGTACGGCGCAGCGAGTCGATCTCGACCGGGGACGAGTCGATCTCCATCCGCAGCCGGGACGCCGACTCGTCGACCAGGTCGATCGCCTTGTCGGGCAGCTGCCGGCCGGTGATGTACCGGTTCGACAGCGTCGCCGCGGCGACCAGCGCGGAGTCGGAGATCGCGACCTTGTGGTGCGCCTCGTAGCGCTCCTTCAGGCCGCGCAGGATCGCGATCGAGTCCTCGACCGACGGCTCACCGACGAACACCTGCTGGAAACGCCGCTCCAGCGCGGGGTCCTTCTCGATCCGGGTCCGGTACTCGTCCAGGGTGGTGGCGCCGATCATCCGCAGCTCGCCGCGGGCCAGCATCGGCTTCAGCATGTTGCCGGCGTCCATCGCACCCTCGCCGGACGCGCCCGCGCCGACGACCGTGTGCAGCTCGTCGATGAACGTGATGATCTGACCGTCGGACTCCTTGATCTCGGTCAGCACCGCCTTCAGCCGCTCCTCGAACTCACCGCGGTACTTCGCACCCGCGACCATCGCGCCGAGGTCGAGGCTGATCAGCCGGCGACCGCGCAGCGATTCCGGTACGTCACCCGCGATGATCCGCTGGGCGAGGCCCTCGACGACGGCGGTCTTGCCGACGCCGGGCTCACCGATCAGCACCGGGTTGTTCTTGGTACGGCGGGACAGCACCTGCACCACGCGCCGGATCTCGGAGTCGCGCCCGATCACCGGGTCGAGCTTCCCGTCCTTGGCGCGCTCGGTCAGGTCGACGCCGTACTTCTCCAGGGTCTTGGTGGTGCCTTCGGCCTCCGGGGAGGTGATCCGCCGGTTGCCGCGCAGCTGGTCGAACGCGGCCAGCAGCGCGTCGGCCGTGACACCGAGCGCACTCTTCGCCGGGCCGTCGACGGTCGCGAGGGCGATCAGCAGATGCTCGGTGGATACGTACTCATCGCCGAGTCCGAGCGCTCGCTGCTCCGCCTGGTTGAGCACGTCGCCGGTCTTCGGCGACAGGCTCGGCGCCTGCACGCTGCCGCCGCTCGCCTTCGGGAGCCGGGCCAGCTGCTCGGCCGTCTTCTGCCGGACCGCGTCGAGGTCGCCGCCGGCTGCCTCGAGCAGGCCGATCGTGGTGCCCTCTGGCTGCGCGAGCAGTCCGGACAAGAGGTGAATCGGTTCCACGGTCGGATTGCCCGCCGCGGAGGTCTGGCGGATCGCGACCGACAGGGTTTCCCGGGCCAGCGTCGTCAACCGCTGAACATCCATCAGGTTCCAGCCTTTCAGTTCCAGCAACAACAGTCACTGAGTACAACTTATCCAAACTTGAGTCCATTCCACTCAACTCTGGATGATTCCCAGGGACAAGTCAGGGTTGTCAGCTGCGACCGACCGCCACCAACCCTGCGTCGTAGGCCAGAATCACGGCCTGGACCCGGTCGCGGGCGCCGGTCTTGGCGAGCATCCGGCTGACGTGGGTCTTGACCGTGTGCTCGGTGAGGTGCAGTTCGGCGGCGATCTCCGCGTTGGAATTGCCCTTGGCCACCAGCACCAGGATCTCGCGTTCACGGGCGGTCAGCAGACCGAGCCTGGCCACGTCCTCCGGGGCGACCTGGTTCTCGGCGAACCGGTCGATCAGCCGCCGCGTCACGGGCGGCGCCAGCAGCGCGTCGCCGGCCGCGATCACCCGGACGGCGTTGATCAGCTCGTCCCGGGAGGACCGCTTCAGCAGGAAGCCGCTCGCCCCGGCCCGGAGCGCATCGTATACGTATTCATCCAGGTCGAACGTGGTCAGGATCACTACCCGCGGTCCGCCGGCCAGCTGCCGGGTCGCCTCGATCCCGTCCATCACTGGCATCCGGACGTCCATCAGTACGACGGCCAGGTCCAGGATCGCGGCCGCCTGCCGGACCGCGTCCGCGCCGTCGGTCGCCTGCGCGACCACCTCGATGTCCGGCTGTCCGTCGAGGATCATCGCGATCCCGTCCCGGACCAGGTCCTGGTCGTCGACCACCATCACCTTGATCGGCCGGCCATCGGTCACCGGCCGGCTCCGATCGGGAACCAGGTGGCGACGGTGGTTCCGGATCCCGGCGTACTGCGAACGTCGAGCGTCCCGCCCTCGAGCCGGACTCGCTCACGCATCCCGGTCAGCCCGTGTCGCACCCCATCGGCAGCCGCCGCGACGTCGAATCCGCTGCCGTCGTCGATCACCTCGACCCGCACTCCCGTCTGCTCCACCCGTACCCGCACCTGCGCTACGGACGCGCTCGCGTGCCGTACGACGTTCGTCAACGCCTCCTGCACCAGCCGGTACGCCGCCAACTGCTGTCCCTCGGACAGGCCGTCCGGATCACCGGACACCGCGAGCTCGACCGGCAGATGACCGTCCGACACATCAGCGACCAACTGTGGCAGATCCGCGAGGCCAGGCTGCGGCGCCAGCTGCGGATCCGGTACTCCGTCGGCGTCGCGAAGCGCCGACAACAACCGATCGAGCTCACTCAGCGCCCGCCGGCCCGCGTCGCCGATCCGCTGGAATCCCGCCAGTACGTCGGCGTCTCCCCGCCGTACGAGATCCGGCCCGGTCTCCGCCTGGATCACCATCAGGTTGACGGCGTGCGCGACGACATCGTGCAGGTCCCGCGCGACGTGCGACCGCTCGGTCAGTACAACCCGCGCCGCCTCCCGCTCCACCGCAACCTGCTCCAGCTCGGCCTCGCGCTGCGCGGCGCGCACATTCCGTCGGTAGAGCCGGACGGCGATCCCCACGCACAGCGGTACCAGCAGCGCCAGCGACAGGCTGACCGGCCACCGCCGATTCACCATCTCGGCAGCCACCTGGTTGTACGAGAGGTCGGGCCGATCTCCGATCCCGGGATAGATCCAGGCCAGCACCGGATACTTCACCAGCGCTGCGATCGCCGGCAGCGCGGCCAGCACAACGATTGCCATCGGCATCGACCGACGCAACGCCTGCCGCGCGGTCCCGATC
>DASSDE010000079.1:0-8143 GCA_035697365.1 Kribbella sp.
GCCGGGTCCGAGGCGCAGGCAGTCAGACAGGTGGCTCCCGCCAGAACGGCGAGCGCCACGGCGAGCAACCGCCGCACTCCGACCACCTCCGCCTCACGGTGCCATCTCAGAAGGCCATGTCGCAGCCAACCGGGTGAACCATACCCAGTACCGGGTGCCCTCTCCCCACACCCGTTGCCGGATCGGTATGCCGCGCCTACCGTGAGAGGAGCCACAGAGGGGGACCACGATGGCTTTCATCAGCACGCCCGACGACCCGGCGCTGTTCGACGCCAACCGGGCCGCGGCCGGGCACGTGCCCAACTTCGTCCGCACGTTCGCTGCCCGACCGGCCGTGTACGAGGCGTGGAAGCAGCTGAACGGCGCGATCAAGCAGTCGATGGACCTGCGCCGCTACGAGCTCGCGACCCTGGCCGCCGCGACCGCCCTGAAGTCGAGCTACTGCAGCCTCGCGCACGGCCAGGTCCTGGCCGACAAGTTCTACACCGCCGAGGAAGTCGTGGCCCTGGTCGACGAGCCGCCGAACGATCCGGTCGACCGCGCCGTGATGGCCTTCGCGCGCAAGATCGCCGTGGCCGCCGACACCGTGACGCAGGCGGACGTCGACGGCCTCAAAGCGCTCGGCCTGACCGATGCCGACGTCCTCGACGTGGCCCTGGCCGCTGCCGCTAGGGCGTTCTTCTCCAAGACTCTGGACGCGACCGGAACCCAGCCCGACGAAGCCTTCAACGGCCTTCCGGACTCACTCCGTACGGCTCTCACGGTCGGCCGTCCGATCTACTCCGGCTGATTGTCCGGCGTGCCACCGAGGTGGTACTTCGTGCTGACACCGGTGTACATCAGGTGGGTGACGAGGCCCTGCGCCGCGTGCGGCAGGTTGTGGCAGTGGTCCATCCAGATGCCTGGATTGTCCGCCACGAAGGCGATCTCGTACGTCTCCTTGTCCTCGACGTTCAGGGAGTCCGTCCACCATGGGCTGCCGGTCGCTCGCACCCCGTTGCGGCTGAGTACGACGACGTGGTGGCCGTGCAGATGCATCGGGTGCACCTGACCCGAGGTGTTCTTGATCGTCATCCGGACGACGTCCCCTTCGGTGACCACGAACATCGGTACGTTCGGGTACTGGTGCCCGTTGACCGTCCACCACAGCCCGGGCTTCCCGTCGAAGAACCCGAACCGGCGGCCGATGTCGTACCGGAACACGCGCTGCGCCGTGGCCGGGTCGAACCCGATCGGCTTCGGTGACCCGTACCCGAGCAGATCGATCCGCTCCCGCGGCTCGGTCCCCGACGGCGCGTCGCCGTCCCCGATCACCAGCGTGGTCGGGCCGCCACCGAGCCCGATCCGGACGGCCTTGGTGGTCGGCACTTCGAGGTCGATCCGCCCACCGGCGGTGACCAGCACGGCCTTCCCGCTCACCTCGGTCGGCGCGTTCACGTCGGTCCCGTCGACCGCGAGCACCTTGTAAGACGCTCCGTCGACCCAGACCGCCATCGGCCCGTTGTCGGTGTTGACCAGCCGTACGCGGGCGGTTCGACCAGGCGCCTTCACCCGACGTTCGCCGTACTCGCCGTTGACCGTCCGCACTTTGTCGTACGTATGCACAGCCGCGATCACGTCGGACGGACCCGGTTGGACGATCAGTACGCCGTACAGCCCCTTCTGCACCTGCTCGTGCGAGACCTGGTGCGAGTGGTACCAGTACGTGCCGGCGTCCTTGGCGACGAAGCGGTACACGAACGACTGGCCGGTACGGATCGCGTCCTGCGTCACGCCCGCGACACCGTCCTCGGCATTCGGTACGTCGACGCCGTGCCAGTGCAAAGTGATGCCTTCGGCAACGTTCTCGTTGTGCAGTGTGACCTGCACCAGATCCCCTTGTTTTGCGACGATCCGAGGACCCGGTGAAGTGTGGTTCAAGGTGTAGCCGTCGACCGGGCCGCGGCCCGGGATGTCGATGCGTTCCTGGCGCGCCACCAGCTCCACCGCGACATCAGGCTTCCGATCGGCCGGACCGGTCAGCTCACTGACGTCCGCACCGTGGTGGACGTGCGCCGACGCCGGGCCGCCGCCGTAGTCGGCGTACCCCATCGCCATCGGCGACAGGTCACCCGGCACCAGACTCCGCTGCCAGAAGAACCCGATCGGCGCCAGCACCACGAGCGTCGCCACGACAGCGATCAACGGCCGGCGCCGACCGGCCAACTTGGTTGCCAACGGCATCTAGACGGTAGTGGGCTCGGTTGTTGCCGCCGGACTTGGTGCCCGGGAGGCGCGCCGGGACGCCATGCTCGCGATGCCGAGCAGGCCGAACGCGTTCAGCCCGTGCAGCAGGCCGACCACCGGCGCGCTGAACGACAGGAACGCGAACGCGATCTGCAGCACCACCAGCCCGACGACGTACAGCGCCCACTTGATGCCGCCGTCGACCTTCGCGAAGAACGAGACGATCAGCAGCAGCAGCGCGATGATCGGGATGACCATCATTCCGACGGTTCCGTGCAGTGTCTGCCCGGCATTCAGGTCGGAGTTCTTGTCGAACACCGCCCCGCCGTCGATGTCCTTGATGGCCGTGAACCCACCGAGGGCGATGAACATCGCCTGCAAGACCACGCCGACCGCGACGAGACTCGCCAACACCCGATAAGCAGCTCTCATGGTTTCCCCCTTGGCAGCTGCCTTCATGGTGATCCAGATCACCTCAAGGGCACAAGAGCTTTTCGGGGTCAGGCGTAATTTCGCGCGAACGCCTGGTACAGACCGCGCAGGGTCAGTAACGGTTCGTCGCGTACCGGGGTGCCGAGTTCGCCGGCCAGCAGCGGTGCGAGGGCGCCGGTGAGCACGACCGGCAGCTCGGCGTTCAGAGACTGCTCGGTCCGGATCCGTGCGACCAGGCCGTCGATCAGGGCCGCGAAACCGTGGATCGCGCCGGATTGCAGCGCCTCGACGGTGTTCTTGGCGACCACCGACCGTGGGCGGACCAGTTCGACCCGCCGCAACTGCGCGGCCGCCTGGCCGAGTGCGTCGCTCGCGGTTTCGATGCCCGGGGCAATCACTCCGCCGATGAACGCGCCGGCCGGGTTGACCACGTCGATGGTGATCGCCGTGCCGACATCGACCACCACGCAGGGTGCGCCGTGCAGTGCGACCGCGGCGAGCGCGTTCGCGATCCGGTCCGTACCGACCTCGCGCGGGTTGTCCACCAGCACGGGCAGGCCGGTCTTCACACCGGGCTCGACGACGACGCTCGGCACGTTCTGGTAGTACCGGGAGACCACGTCCCGGAGCTCGTGCAGCACGTGCGGTACGGCCGAGCACACGGCGATCCCGCTCACCGGTGTCTCGCCGGCGAGCAGGCCCTGCAGCAGCACGGCCCATTCGTCAGCCGTACGACGGGGATCGGTCCCGACCCACCAGTGCCGCTTGACCGTGCCCTCGAACACCAGCCCGACCAGCGTTCTGGTGTTCTCGACAGCAACAGCAAGCAACATCAGGCTTCCTTGAGGTCCAACCCGATATCGAGGACCGGGGCGGAGTGCGTCAGCGCACCGACCGCGAGGAAGTCGACGCCGGTCTCGGCCACCGCTCGCGCCCGGTCCAGAGTCAGACCGCCGGACGCCTCGAGCCGTGCGCGGCCGGCCACCTTCTCGACGGCCTCACGCAGCAGCGGGACGTCCATGTTGTCCAGCAGGATCAGCTCGGCACCGGACTCGACCGCGATCAGTGCGTCGTCGACCGAGTCCACCTCGACCTCGATCGAGATGTCCGGGTACGCCTTGCGGACCAGCCGGAACGCCTCCGCGACGCCACCGGCCGCGATCACGTGGTTGTCCTTGATCAGAGCCGCGTCCGAGAGCGCCATGCGGTGGTTCTGGCCACCACCGCAGCGGACCGCGTACTTCTCCAGGGAGCGCAGCAGCGGCATTGTCTTGCGGGTGTCGCGGATGACCGCGCCGGTGCCCGCCACCGCGTCCACCCAACGGCGGGTCAGCGTGGCCACGCCGCTCAGGTGGCACAGCAGGTTCAGCGTGGTGCGCTCGGCGGTCAGCAGCTGCCGGGTCTTGCCGCGCGCCGTCAGCAGCACGTCGCCCCGGCGCACCTGGGCGCCGTCGCGGACGCCGATCTCGATCTCGATCTCGTCCGGTGCGGCGACCTGCCGGAGCACCAGCTCCGCGATCTCCAGACCGGCGACCACGCCGTCGTCACGAGCGACCAGCTCGGCGATCGAGACCTGGTCCTCCTCGACGGTGGACGTGGTGGTCACGTCGACTCCGCCTGCCAGGTCCTCTTCGATCGTGGCCCGCACGAGGTCTCCGGCCCATTGCCGGTCGACTGTCTCATCCATGCCGCTCATTCTCCTCGGAAACCCGTCCGTGCAAACGTGGCCTGACGCACAACGTCAATTGTTGACCGTATCAACGCCAATTCATCGCAGGGTGATGGAGGTGTTGTCGATGAGACGGGTCTGGCCGACCCGGGCTGCGATCAGCATCCGGGCCTCGCCGGGTCCGATCACCGGGCCGAGGTCGGGGGCGCGGAGGGCGAGGTAGTCGATCTTCACCGACGGTACGGCCTCCAGCTCGGCCTGTGCGGCAGCCAGCACGGCGTCCGGCCCGTTCATCCCGGCCTTCGCCCCGGCGCTCAGCGCCCGGTACAGCACGAGCGCCTCGTCACGCTCGGTCTCGCTCAGATAGCGGTTGCGTGAGGACCGCGCCAGCCCGTCCGGCTCACGAACGGTCGGCACCGGAACGATGTCGACGTCCATGTCGAGGTCGCAGACCATCTCCCGTACCAGAGTCAGCTGCTGGTAGTCCTTCTCGCCGAACAGCGCGAGATCCGGCGCCGTCAGGTGCAGCAGCTTCGAGACCACGGTCAGCATGCCGGAGAAGTGCCCGGGCCGGAACACTCCCTCGAGCTCGTCCGCCAGCGGTCCCGGATGCACGGTGACCGACGGCTCGTTCGGGTACAGCTCGTCCCGCGACGGGTTGAAGACCAGGTCGACGCCCTCGTTCTTCGCGATCGCGAGGTCGGACGCCAGGGTCCGCGGGTACCGGTCGAAGTCCTCTGCCGGCCCGAACTGCAGCGGGTTCACGAAGATCGTCAGCACCACGCTGCCGTCCGGCCCGACCCGCTCCCGGGCCTCGGCCAGCAGCGCGGCATGCCCCTCGTGCAGAGCGCCCATGGTCATCACGACCGCCCGGGGCCGGATTGCAGCCGCTGCCCGCAGCTCGGCCTTGGTCTGGGTGAGTCTCATCGCGGTGCCTCCCCTGTCCGATCTGACCGGTGCCCGTTCAGTATTTCGGTGAACCGTGCGGCCGTCGCAGCGTCCAGCCGGCCGTCGACCGCTGCCAGCTCCACCGTCGCATCGGCCAGCTCGGCGTACGTACGCCGCACGCCGCCCTGCAGTACGGCCAGGTGCGCAGCCACCGTGTCGACATCGCCCCGGGCGATCGGCCCGGTGAGCGCATGATGACCGGATCGCAGCGTGTTGTCGAGAGTCGCGGTCAGCAGCGGCCCGAGTGTGGCGACCGGATCCGCTACACCGGCGTCCTTCAGTACGGTGAGCGCCTGGGAGACCAGTGTGGTCAGGTGGTTCGCGCCGTGCACGAGACCGGCGTGGTACCGCGCACGCTGCTCGTCGGCGATCCACTGCACCTGAGCGCCGACCGCCTTCACCAGCCGCTCCACGACCGCACGGGCAGCGTCGGGCGCGGTCGCAGTGAACATGACTCCGTCCAACCGCACCGGTCCGCCCGGGAAGGTCATCGAGGGGTGCAGTGCCACAGGTGTCGCGACCAGACCGCTCAGTGGGGCCAGCCCGTGCGCTCCGGACAGGTGCACGACGAACTGCGTACTGGTCAGTGGAAGCGTTTGCGCCACGTCCTGGATGAGGTCGTCCGGTACGGCGACCAGGACGACGTCGGCGCGGGTGGTGACCTCGGCAGCGGTCAGCACCGGCACAGCGGGCAGGAGGCGGGCGGCGCGCTCCAGCGACGCGTCCGACCGCGCGGTCACTCCGACCAGGGTGTGTCCGGCTGCCGCCAAGGCTGCTCCCAGGGCGGTCCCGGCCCGGCCGGCTCCGATCAAGCCGATCCGTTCCATCACTCACTCTCTTCTCGTTCCAGTCCCACGGCGGGGTACCAGACGATCTACTTGCAAGGGTAGGTGATGAGAGCATGGGGCGGTGAGTGATGCGTGGGCGGCAGGGACCGAATTGACGGCGATTCTGATCACAGTGCCGGAGTTGGAGGCGTACACGGACCGCTGGCGGTCGGTGTCTCGTTCCACCGCACGGCCACAGGTCCCGCTGACCGAGCTCATCCCGCCGCACGTGTCCGTACTGGTTCCCTGGGTTGCTGAACCGACCGACACCGACTCGGCGCGGCTGCAGGCGGCCGTGGCGTCGGTGCAGCCGTTCGAGCTGAGCTTCCGGACCGCTGGCCAGTTCCCGAACGGTACGGCGTGGCTGAAACCAGAGCCGTTCGACCAGGTCCGTGCACTGCTCATGGCGGTGTTCGACGCGTTCCCGGAGTGCCCGCCGTACGGTGGCGAGTTCCCGGACCCGCATCCGCACCTGACGATCTCGTCGTCCAACCAGGGCGGCCCGGCCGTGGTCGCCGAGGCGAACGCCGCCCTGGCCGCCGCGCCGGCCCCCACCGTCCAGCTCACCGAGCTGGGCCTGTGGCGCGAAGACGCGGAGGGTGTGTGGCGCCAGTTCGGCGCCGTACCGCTCGGCGCTCCGGTCGCCTGATCGGTCCACATGACCGAGACCTTCCGCGACGCCTGGCAGCGGGCTCTGTACGGTCCGGATGGCTTCTACCGCCGAGAGCGTCCGGCTGCCCACTTCCGTACGTCGGTGCACGCGTCGCCCCTGTTCGGGCAGGCGATCGCGCGACTGGCCACTCGGCTGGAGCTCGATCAGGTTGTGGACGTGGGCGCCGGTTCCGGCGAGCTGGGTGAGGTACTGCGGGCCGAGGGACTGGCTGTTGCGGACATCGAGCTGGACGACCACCTGCCCGAGCAGCTGACCGGTCTGGTGATCGCCAACGAGTGGCTCGACAACGTTCCATGTGAGGTCGTGGAGTGGGACGAGGACGGCGTACCGCGCTATCTGTCGGCCGACCTGACCCCAGGTCCCGTTGTCGACGGCAACGACCT
Source organism: Kribbella sp. (assembly GCA_035697365.1). Classification (GTDB taxonomy): domain Bacteria; phylum Actinomycetota; class Actinomycetes; order Propionibacteriales; family Kribbellaceae; genus Kribbella. The sequence goes on from DASSDE010000079.1 coordinate 7,159, forward strand.
GAACTGGTTGCAGGAGTGGTGGCCTGGCGAGGCCGGCGACCGTGCGGAGGTTGGCCGCGCACGGGACGAGGCTTGGCAACAGGTGGTGCGGCGGCTGATGGATGGTGCGGTCGCGATCGCCATCGACTACGGGCACGTTCTGGCGACCAGGCCCGGATACGGGACGTTGACCGGCTTCCGTGCCGGGCGGGAGTGTGCACCAGTTCCGGACGGCAGCTGTGACATCACGGCGCACGTGGCTCTGGACTCGCTGGGCGGTACGGTCGCGCGCCAACGCGACGTACTGCGAGCCCTGGGCGTCAGCGGCACCCGCCCGAGCCTGGGGCTCGCTCGGACGGAGCCGAGGCGCTATCTGTCCGAGTTGTCGTCAGCAGGCGAAGCGGCCGAGCTGCTGGATCCGTCCGGGCTCGGCGGGTTCGGCTGGGTCTGGACCGCTGCCGGAGCAGACGCCGAGAGGCGTGCAGCGCGCGCCCTGTCCGCCTGAGCCTGCACCAGCGCCGCAGCCAGGACCTGATCCTGGTGCAGCGCGACCGCGTCCGTCGGGCCGAGGGGCGTGTCCACATGGACGTCAGCCAGCCTCAGGCGGCGCTGAATCGGCCCCTGCTCCAGCCGGACCGACTGCGTCTTGTGGTGCAGCACAATTGATGTCCGGCGACTCACCCAGCCGCGTGTGGTGACCATGACCTGCTCGTCCACGCCGTACGCCAGGTACCGCCAGCCGATCGGCCGGAGCCACTTCGCGCGCTCCGGCGCCGGATGCATCTGGATCCGACTCAGGTCGAGGCCGGGCAGGATCCGGTTGAGTACGTACGCCACCTCTGCACGCTCGCCGACGGGCAGCAGTTGCGCACCCTCCAGCAGGTCGTCGCCGTCCTCCTTCTGCCCGGTGACACCGGCGATGTCCAGCTCGACCCGTGACCAGCCGAGCAGGCGCCAGATCAACGGCTCGGTGATCAGCAGGCCCTGGACGCGGCCCGGCGGGATG
>DASSDE010000080.1:0-7156 GCA_035697365.1 Kribbella sp.
CCGGTGACAACTTGAGACCGCGGGAGCTCGCACCGTAGTGGGCTGAGAGGGCGGCTGGACCAGGAACCGACACCTGGCCGGCGCCGCCGACCGCCGAACCTGTCCGGGTAATTCCGGCGTAGGGAGCAGCACCATGGTCAATGTCAGCACGTCCAACACAGGCAGCACGGTCTGTCCGGTGGTCACCACCGGCCCGATCTCGGGCTCGGAGAAGATCTACCACTCCGATCTCCGCGTACCGGCACGGCGCGTCCACCTCACGAACGGCGAGCACTTCGACCTGTACGACACGTCCGGCCCGTACACCGACACGGCCGCGACGATCGACGTACAGGCCGGTCTGCCCGCGCTGCGGCGGGACTGGATCGCCGGGCGCGAGCGGCGTACCCAGCTCGGGCACGCGCGCGCCGGCGTGATCACCGAGGAGATGCGGTACGTCGCGCTGCGGGAGGGACTCGATCCGGAGTTCGTCCGCGCCGAGGTCGCCCGCGGCCGGGCGGTGATCCCGGCGAACCGCTGCCATCCGGAGAGCGAGCCGATGATCATCGGCAAGAAGTTCCTGGTGAAGGTGAACGCGAACATCGGCAACTCCGCGGTCACCAGTTCCGTCGAGGAAGAGGTCGAGAAGCTCGTCTGGGCGACCAGGTGGGGCGCGGACACCGTGATGGACCTGTCCACCGGGAAGAACATCCACGAGACCCGGGAGTGGATCCTGCGCAACTCGCCGGTGCCGATCGGGACGGTGCCGCTGTACCAGGCGCTGGAGAAGGTGAACGGAGATCCGACCGCGTTGTCGTGGGAGGTGTACCGCGACACCGTGATCGAGCAGTGCGAGCAGGGTGTCGACTACATGACCGTGCATGCCGGCGTCCTGCGGGCGTACATACCGCTGACCGTACGGCGGATCACCGGGATCGTGTCGCGGGGCGGATCGATCATGGCCGCTTGGTGCCTCGCGCATCAGCAGGAGTCCTTCCTGTACACGCATTTCGCGGAGCTGTGCGAGATCCTCCGGGCGTACGACGTGACGTTCTCGCTCGGCGACGGGCTGCGGCCGGGGTGTATCGCGGACGCGAACGACCAGGCGCAGTTCGCGGAGCTGCGGACGCTGGGGGAGCTCACCAGGATCGCCTGGGAGCACGACGTCCAGGTGATGATCGAGGGTCCGGGACATGTGCCACTGCACAAGATCGCGGAGAACGTACGGCTCGAGGAAGAGTTGTGCGGCGAGGCGCCGTTCTACACTTTGGGGCCGTTGGCAACCGATGTGGCGCCGGCCTACGACCACATCACGTCGGCGATCGGCGCGGCGCAGATCGGCTGGCTGGGTACGGCGATGCTCTGCTACGTCACGCCCAAGGAACATCTCGGGCTGCCGGATCGTGACGACGTGAAGACCGGCGTCATCACGTACAAGATCGCTGCCCACGCGGCTGATCTGGCGAAGGGGCATCCCGGCGCGCAGGCCTGGGACGACACGTTGTCCAGGGCAAGGTTCGAGTTCCGCTGGGAGGACCAGTTCAACCTCTCGCTGGATCCGGACACCGCGCGGTCCTTCCATGACGAGACGCTGCCCGCCGAGCCGGCCAAGACCGCCCACTTCTGCTCAATGTGCGGTCCGAAGTTCTGCTCGATGCGGATCAGCGCAGACCTCCGCGAGCACTACCTGCCGATCGTGGACTGAACCTGGGGCAACTGCTCCCGGACTCGTCCCCGGGAGCAGTTGGCTCCGGATACGGTGAGTGATCGGGTGAACCGATTCAGGTTTTAGCCTTCACTCAGCGTGAATAAGACTGTAGCCTTAAGCCCTCGGAAGGAGGTGCAGGCGATGGTCTTCGTTCTCACGGTAGATCAGCGCGGCAGCCGAAGCACGAGCGATCTCGTACCCGAGCTACTGACCGCCCTGAACCGCCGCCCGCGGCGGACAGGGCTGCTGCGGAAGTTCGAGCGGACCGCCGGCGACGAGGTGCAGGGCGTACTCTCCGAGGCCCGGCCGACCGTCGACATCATCGTCGAGCTGCTCCGCTCCGACAGTTGGTACGTCGGACTCGGCATCGGTGACGTCACCGAGCCCCTGCCGCGCAGCACGCGGGCTGGGAGCGGCGAGGCGTTCGTGTTCGCGCGGGAGGCGGTGACGCGTGCCAAGTCCAGCCCGCACCACGTGAACGTCGTCGGAGCGGATCCACGCAGCGCCGAGCAGGTCGAGACAGTGCTGTGGCTGATGGCGTCCGTACTGCGACGTCGTAGCGACCGTGGCTGGGCAGTGGCGGACCTGCTCGCCGAAGGACTCACCAGACGAGAGGTCGGCGTGAAGCTCGGCATTAGCCAGTCGGCAGTGACCCAACGGGCCCAGGCGGCCGGATTCGCCGAGGAGCAACGCGGGCGCGTTCTCGCGGCAGACCTGCTCGGCGCTGGGGCAGCTGCGTGACGGCGCTGGTCCTTGCGCTCACGGCGGCCGCACTGGTCCTGGCCGTGCTGGCGTGGGTTCCCAAGTCCGGTTCCACGGTGGAGATCGTCATCAGCGGCGTCATGCTCGCCTGTCTGGCTGCGGTGGGCGTACTGCTGCTCGCTGGTCACGGTGTGAGCGGCTGGGCCGAACGCTGGTGGAACGTACTGCTCTTGCTCGCCGGAGCGCTCGCAGTGACCGGTGGCGGCCCGCTGACGACCTCTGTGCTCGCTTTGGCGGACCGCCGCAGTACACGGGCCCAGTCGACGCAGAAGGCCGGTGAGGTGCTGCGTGGCGGCGCGCTGATCGGTGCGCTCGAGCGGCTGGCCATCTACGCGTCGCTGGTTGCGGGCTGGCCTGAGGGCATCGCCATCGCGCTGGCGATCAAGGGCCTCGCCAGGTACCCCGAGCTGCGCAGCCCGGACCAGCCCGCGTCCGTCACTCCGCAGGCGGTCGCGGAGCGCTTCATCATCGGTACGTTCACCAGCGTGCTGTGGGCAGTGACCTGTGCGGGCCTCCTGCGCTCGCACTGATCAGTTGGTGCGTACCACCCAGGTGTTGGACACCTTGTCGTGCCAGGTCTGCTTCTGCTCGTCCCACAGCGGCCACAGCGAGTCCAGGAAGCAGGCGTTGTTGAAGATGCCGCTCAGGAACTCCCGCAGAAACGCACGCCCGGCGCCGATCGTCTCACCGGTCCGGGAGTCGATCAGCCGCAGGTGCAGCACGCTCTTGCCGACGCTCTGCCCGGTCCGTCCCTGCCGGAACACCCTGTTCCACAGGCCCAGGCCGAAGCTGGCGAGGAAGCCGACGATGAGCAGGATGATCGCGAAGACGGAGGGATCGTCGTCGTAACGGTTCCGTCGAGTCAGGATGTCCGCGATGAACACGCCGTAGCCGATCGCGATCGGCACGGTGCTGATCAGTCCGTCGAGCAACGACGCCCCGACCCGCGGCAGCCAGTCGGCCAGCGGCGCCGGCGGACCGCCGTACCCGTAGCCGTACCCCGGCGGCTGTTGCCCGTACGGTGGCTGCCCATAGGGCTGCCCGTACTGCGCCTGGGGATGCTGCTGCCCGTACTGCGGTTGCCCATACGGCTGGCCAGGCGGGGTCTGCCCGTACTGGGGTCCGTAGGGCTGGCCGGGCTGTTGTCCTGGCTGCTGGCCGTGCTGGGGCTGGTCGTCGGGCCGCTGGGGGTACCCGGGTGTGCTCATCTGCGGTCAGACCTTCACAACATAGGTGTTGTTGATCTTGTCCGCGAACGTCTGCTTCTTCTCGTCCCACAGCGGCCACAGGTAGCCGATGTAGCAGGCCAGGCCGTCGAGGATGTGCGTGAGCTGCCGCAGGAACGTCTTGCCGATGCCGATCGGCTGGCCGGTGTCGGCGCCGACGAGCTTGATGTTCAGCACCTGCTTGCCGACAGTCTGCCCGGACGTGCCCTGCCGGATCAGGATGTTCCAGATCGCCACACCGAGGCCGACCAGGTAGAAGATGACGCCGATGATCACGAGCGCGACGCTGTTGCTCGCGTTGGCGATCCCCGCGCCGATACCGCACGGGATACCGATCATCGCGGCGTCGATCAGGTACGCGCCGGCCCGGCTCGGCCAGTCCGCCAGGTTGCCGGGGATCCCGCCGCCGTAGCCGTACTGCCCGGCACCTGGCTGCCCGTACTGCCCGGGCTGCTGCGGATATCCAGGCTGCTGCCCGTAACCGGGTTGTTGGCCGTACCCAGGCTGCTGTCCGTACTGGCCCGGCTGGCCGTACTGACCAGGCTGGCCGTACTGACCAGGCTGGCCGGGCTGCTGCCCGTAGCCGGGTTGTTGGCCGTACCCAGGCTGCTGCTGCCCGTACCCAGGCTGCTGCTGCCCGTACCCGGGCTGCTGGCCGTACTGACCAGGCTGCCCCGGCTGCTGCCCGTAGCCCGGCTGCTGACCGTACTGGCCGGGCTGTTGTGGGTCTTGCGGGCCGTAACCCGGCGGTGGCGTCGGATTGCTCACGACGATCCCTTCTGGCGTAAGTGCATTGAGGAGTGAGTTGCAGGCTAATCGTCCGACGGATCAGCTCCGCCGACGGATCCCACGCCGCGAGAGTTATCGTTGCGTTGTGAGCGTCTCGCAGAGTGTCCTCTTTCGGCCCGCCGGTCCGGTGCGGCCGCTCGACCGCCGCGTGTGGGGTCTGACCGCGGTCGGCGTGGGCGGCTTCCTGCTGGCGGGGGTGTATCAGCTGTCCGGCCAACGGATCGGCGTTCCGTGCATCCTGCACGCGACGACCGGCCTGAACTGCCCGCTCTGCGGCTCGACGAGAATGGCCGCGTCCATGCTGCGTGGGGACTTCGCCGGGGCGTGGCACTTCAACCCCGTGGTCTTCGTGCTCGGGCCGTTGATCGCTGTTGCCGTCGGCTACCAACTGCTTGCCTGGTCGCTGGAGTCGCTCCGGCTGGTCAAGCTGCCGCGGCTGACGATGAGCCGCCGTGCCGTCGACTGGACCGTCAACGGCCTGGTCGCGCTGCTGATCGCCTACGGCGTGGCCCGCAACCTGTTCTGAGACTGCTGCCGGCCGGGCGATCGATGCCGCCCGGCCGCCAGATCAGCCGCCGTTCTGCATGCGGACGATCGTGCCGATGATGCCAAGCACAGTGGACACGATGCCGCCGATCCAGGCGACCTTGGCCAGCGTGTCGGGTTGGCCCTGCTCGCGGAACTTACCCTGCGCGATCAGTCCGAGGATGATCGAGACCACACCGCAACAGAACCAGAAGACGATGCCGATGATCGACATCACCTTCGGTGCGCTGCTCTGCGGTGCAGCGGCCCCGTAGCCGGCGTTTCCACCGGGGTAGGCCGCGTAGCCGCCAGGCTGCTGGCCGTACGAGCCAGGCTGCTGCTGGCCGTAGCCGGGCTGCTCCTGGCCGGGCTGGCCGTAGCCGCCGGGCTGTTGCCCCGGCTGACCAGGCTGTCCTGGCTGCCCCGGATAGGCACCGGGCTGCTGGCCGTAGCCGTCCTGACCTGGTTGGCCAGGCTGGCCGTACTGGCCCGGTTGCTGACCCGGCTGTTGGCCCGGGTAGCCCTGCGGTCCGTTCTGGTCGTTCTGGTCGTCGCCGGGAGGTGGCGTCGGTGTGCTCACCGCGGTTCCCTTCTGAGAACGTCGTGGAATTTGCGCAGCCTATCTTTTCCACAGGTTCGTGGTCATCCTCCCACTCCGGGCCTGAACCCCTTAGGGTTTCGCCTGTGACCGAGACACCGCAATCGCCCGCACCCGACAACCAGGGTGCCGATCCTGCTCGCAACCTGCCTGTGCGGCCTGAGCAGCCGTCCTTCGGGGCCGGCCAGCAGGGTCAGCCAGGGCCGCACCCAGGGCAGCCCGGGCAGTACGCGCCGCCGCCCGGTGCCTTCCCGCCGCCGGTCGGTGGCCAGTTCGGGCAACAGCAGCAGCCACAGCAGCCCCAACAACCGCAGTACGGTCAGCCGCAACTCCCGCAGAACCTGCCGACCGGCCCCGTGCTGGTGACGATCGGCGACATCTCCGTGGAGCAGCAGCGGATCGTGACCCCGGCCGGTGTGCTGCCGACCCACGGTGCGAACTGGTCGGCGATGGACATGTCGCGGACCGAGGAGAAGATCCCGTCCTGGGCGATCGTGCTGGCGATCGTCGGCTTTCTGCTGTGCCTGATCGGCCTGCTGTTCCTGCTGGTCAAGGAAAAGCGGACCACAGGCTTCGTCCAGGTCACGGTGCAGTACGGCAACCGCACCCACAACACCCACGTCGGCGTCAGCTCGCCCGACCAGGTGGCCGATGTGCTTGCCCGGGTCAACTATGCCCGGACCCTTTGCGTATAAGCGCATTCGAACGTCAACGGCCGCCGCGAAAGCTCGTCGTGGCGGCCGTTGCTGCTCGGTGCGTCGGGATCAGCCGAAGCGGCCGGTGATGTAGTCCTCGGTGGCTTTCTCGGTCGGGTTGGAGAAGATCTGCTTGGTCGGCGCCATCTCGATCAGCCGGCCCGGCTTGCCGGTGGCAGCAAGGTTGAAGAACGCGGTCTGGTCGGACACCCGGGCCGCCTGCTGCATGTTGTGCGTGACGATGACGACCGTGAACCGGTCCTTGAGCTTCTCGATCAGGTCCTCGATCGCGAGCGTGGAGATCGGGTCCAGGGCCGAGCACGGCTCGTCCATCAAGATCACCTCCGGCTCGACCGCGATCGCCCGGGCGATGCAGAGCCGCTGCTGCTGACCGCCGGACAGACCCGCGCCCGGCTTGTCCAGCCGGTCCTTGACCTCGTTCCACAGGTTGGCACCCTTGAGCGACTCCTCGACCACCTGCGTGAGCTTCTTGCGGTCCTTGACGCCGTTCAGCTTCAGCCCGGACGCGACATTGTCGAAGATCGACATCGTCGGGAACGGGTTCGGCCGCTGGAACACCATGCCGACGACCCGCCGGACCGCGACCGGGTCGATGCCGGAGCCGTACAGATCCTGCTGGTCCAGCATCACCTTGCCCTCGACGCGGGCGCCGGGGATCACCTCGTGCATCCGGTTCAGGGTGCGCAGGAACGTGGACTTGCCGCAGCCGGAAGGGCCGATGAACGCGGTGACCGAGCGGGGCTCGACCGTCATCGACACGTCTTCCACGGCCTTGAAATCGCCGTAGTAGACGTTGAGGCCGCTGACCTCGATGCGCTTTGCCATATCGACTCAGAACCTCTCGTGACTATTT
>DASSDE010000081.1:0-2994 GCA_035697365.1 Kribbella sp.
CGAAGGAGGTGTAAAACATGGCACTTCTCGACCTTCAGGGCCTCGAGACCCCGGGTTACGGCCACCACGGCCACCACCACGGTTCCACGCTGACCGTGCTGGGCTGCGCTTCGCAGACCCCGAGCAACCTCAGCCTGCTGCTCTGCCACTGATACCGGCAGGGAATACGGCACCTGTATTGCCAGGTAGTGAGGCCCTGGGTGGGCATGTCCCACCCGGGGCCGACCTGTTTCCGCGCCGGTGACCGACTCGCCTCGGTTGCCGGGTGGTAGCTCGACGGCGCTGTCGTCGTTGAGTCGGTGGGACAGAAAGAGGGAGTGAGGTGAGCTACTCCGTGCAGTCTTATCCATGCGCCGAGCGTCTGACGCTCGTGGAGCAGGTGCACGGCACTACCGTCGCGGACCCGTACCGCGGGCTCGAGGACCCTGACACCGGCAACACCGAGCGCTGGCTGCGGGAGCAGGACGAGCTCTGGCTGACGTACGCCGGTTCGCTGCGCACCAGGTTCGGCTGGAAGAACGCCGTCCGGCAACTGTCGAACATCGGCAGCGTCTCGACCCCGGTGTTCCGGGGCGGCCGCTGCTTCACCCTCCGCCGCGAGCCGAACCAGCCGCACGCCGTCCTGTACGTCGACGACGCGCCGCTGCTCGATCCGAAAGACCTCACCCTCGACGCCTGGCAGCCGTCCCCGGACGGCACCAAGCTCGCGTTCCAGCTGTCGCGCGGCGGCACCGAGCAGGCGACGCTGTCGGTGCTCGACGTCGGCACCGGGCAGCTGATCGACGGCCCCATCGACGGCTGCCGCTACTCGCCCGTGGCCTGGCTCCCGGACGGAAACACGTTCTATTTCGTTCGTTTCCGTCAGGTACGACGCCATTCGCTGGGCAACTCCGACGACATCACGATCCTCGCGGACGAGGCGTCGTACGGGCTGGAGATCAGCGCGGACGGACGCTGGCTGACCATCTGCACCACCAACGATCTGTGGTTCGCCGACCTGACCACCGACGCGCCGCCGGCCCGTGTCCCGACCACAGCCACCACGCTCATGTCGGTCGGTCCGGACAACAGGCTGTACGTCGTGACAACCCAGGACGCACCGACCGGGCGGATCTGCGTCGGCGATCCGGAGGCGCCGACCGACTGGCACGAATACCTCCGGCCGGACCAGCCACTGACCGGTCTCGCGATCCTGGACGATGTCGTACTGGTCAGCACCGCAGGCGAGATCGCCGTGCACGACCGCGAGAGTGGACGCCGACTCAACACCCTGGAGCTTCCAGGCGCCGGGTCGGTCGGATCGCTCACCGCGCACGGCAACCAGGCATGGTTCACGTACACCGACCGCGTGACGCCGCCAACCGTGTACTGCTACGACGCCAACGGCACAAGGCCATGGAGCGCTGCGCACTCCAAGCGGTCTGCCGAGACGCACCTGCTGACGTACCGCTCGACGGACCACACCGAGCTCGAACTGCGGGTGATCGGCAAGCCCGGCCCGCGTCCCACGATCCTCTACGGGTACGGCGGATTCGGGCAGTCGCTGACGCCGACGTACTCCGCCTTCGCGCTGGCCTGGGTGGAGGCAGGAGGCTCCTTCGTCACCGCAAGCATCCGCGGCGACGGACCCGCGCACCACGCTGGCACCGGCCACAACAAACAGCAGGTCTTCGACGACTTCATCGCCGCCGCCGAGCATCTCATCGCCGATGGCTGGACCACTCCTGACCAGCTCGCGATCTGTGGCGAGTCCAACGGTGGTCTGCTCACGGCCGCCGCCCTCACGCAGCGGCCGGAGCTGTTCGCGGCCGCGGTCTGCTCGGCTCCGCTCACCGACATGATCAGGTACGAGCTGTCCGGCCTCGGCGAGCGCTGGACGGCGGAGTACGGCACCGTGCAGGACCCCGACGACTTCCGGCATCTGTTGTCCTACTCGCCGTACCACCAGGTCGCCGAGGGCGTGAAGTACCCGGCCGTGATGCTGACCGCGTTCGGCAACGACACCCGCGTGGATCCCTTGCACGCAAGGAAGTTCTGCGCAGCGCTGCAGTACGCGACGGCGGGTCCACGACCGGTCCTGCTGAGGTTCGAGGCCGAGGCCGGGCACGCGACCGGCGGGATCGGTCTCGCCGCCGACCTGCTCGCGTTCCTCGCCGACCAGACCGGGCTGGACCGATGACCGCGGGCCGCGGGCCGGCGATCAGCTTCGGCGAGGTTGCCAAGCACGGCCGGGGCTGGCTGCCGTTGATCGGTCTCAACGCGCTGATCGGCAGCGGCGTGACGCTCGCGTTGCCGGCGGTCCTCGGGCGCTCGGTCGACTCGATCGTGGCCGGCAGCGATTACACACGCTGGCTGGTCGTCGCGGCCGCACTCATCGGGCTGGGGATCGCGGCAAGCATCGTCGACGCCTTCGCCGGCGCGGCCTGTGTCGCGGACACGACCGCCTGGCTCCGGCATCGTCTGGTCCGGCACGTCGTCCGCGGTGGCCCCGACGGGTCGCGTGACTTCGAAACCGGCGACCTGGTCACGCGAGTCTCGGCCAACGCCACCGACGCCGCCCAGGCCGGTCCGGCCGCGGTAACTGCGATCGCCGCGATCGCTCCCCCACTCGGCAGCCTCGTCCTGCTGGCCGTGATCGACGTCTGGCTCGCGGCCGCGTTCTTCGGCGGCGTCCTGCTCGTGATCCTCGTCCTCTGGACCTTCGCCAGGCGCACCGCCGACGTGAGCCTCGCCTACCAGGAGACCCAAGGCCGGATCGCCGCGCTGCTGTCGGAGTCCCTCACCGGCATCCGCACCATCCAGTCCGCCGGTACGACCGAACGCGAGGAGCACCGCATCCTCAGCCTGCTCCCCGAACTGCATCGCAACGGCGTCGTCACCTGGCAGATCCTGGCTCGCTCCGGCGCCCAGGCCGCGGTCGTCGGGCCGCTCGTGCTGGTCGCGGTGCTGGCCGTCGGCGGGTTGCAACTTGTCGCGGGCCACGTCACCGCGGGC
>DASSDE010000082.1:0-7606 GCA_035697365.1 Kribbella sp.
CTGCTGATGTACAACGCGTTCCGTTCGCTGCCCATCGAGGTGGACCAGGCGGCGGTCGTGGACGGCGCGAACGCGTGGCAGCGGTTCATCTACATCGGCCTGCCGTCGGTGCGCGGGACGATCAGCGTGATCGCGATCTTCGCGTTCATCGGCGCTTGGGACGACTTCCTCTGGCCGCTGATCGTGCTCACCGATCCGAACAAGTACACGCTGACGGTCGGCCTGCAGTACCTGTCCGGCACCTTCAGCAACAACCCGCGGCTGATCGCGGCCGGCACGATGATCGCGTTCATCCCGATCGTGATCGTCTTCGCCAGCCTGCAGCGCTTCTTCTTCAAGGGCGTCGAGGAAGGCGCGGTCAAGGGATAGCGACGACGAACCCGCTCCGGCCGGAGCCGGAGCGGGCCGGTCGGTGACGGACTACTTCACGAGCACGATCGAGTTGATCTTGGTGAAGTCGTGGTTCGGGTACGCGCCGGTGTAGCGGTAGACCGGGCCACAGTTCGTGCCGCCGTAGTTCAGGCACATCTTGAAGCCCGCACCGCCGGTCTGGGCGTTGATCAGTACCTTGTAGCCGATCACGTTCGACAGGTTGTGCGCGCCGTAGCTGTACCAGATGTTCTTGCTCAGGATGCTGCCGTTCGGCTCCCGCAGACAGACGGCCCCTGACGGGCAGGCCGTCGCCGTGACGGCGTCCGTCGTGTTCGTCGCCGCGCTGGCGCTCGGCGCCATCGCCACCCCGGTGCCGACCACGGCGGCCGCGATCCCAGCAGCAGTCATCGCAAACTTGCGCATCGTTTCATCCCCTCCGAGTGGTGGCCTCCGATCGAAGGCCTCACCGTCGAAACTAGGCGCGTTTCCCCTGCCTGGGCAGGGGGTTCTGCTCGGTTTCGGCCTGCACCGAATAGGGTTGCCGCTACCCGTCGAGCAGCATCCGCAGCGCGTCGACGAACGACTCGGTGTCGGTGAGTCCGAACGCGGCGCACTGCAGGACGTAGCCGTGCAGCAGCGCCATCAGGACGCGGGCCGCGTTCTCGGGATCCAGGTCGGTGCGCACCGATCCGGACGCCTGGCCTTGGCGGAGGCCTTCCGCGATGCGGCCGCGTACCGCGTCGAAACCCGCCAGCGCGCGGGCCCGCATGTCGTCGTGGCGCATCAGTTCGGCCCAGCTCTCGATCCCGCAGCGGATCAACTCCTCGACCGGCACGTCCGTGCCGTCGATGCGCCGGACGGCGTCCCGTGAGAACCGCTCGGCGGCCGTCGCCGCGAATCCGGCCGGACTGATCGCCCCGGGCCTGCCGAGGGACTCACCGGCGGATTCCGCGGCGGATTCCCCGGCACCGAACAAGGCCTGGAACGCCTGGCCGGAGATCTCCAGGACCAGGTCCTCCTTGCCGGCGAAGTGCCGGTACGCCGCCCCGACCGACAGTCCGGCCTCCGCGGCGATGTTCGCCATCGAGGTCTGGTGAAAACCGTCCCGGGCGAAGCATCGCCGGGCGGCGGCGACGATCTCGGTACGGCGGGCCACCCGGCGGGCCTCGGTCAGTCGTGGCATCGGTCCTCCAGCGCTCTCCCGAACGAGCATAGTGAATGCTCGTTCGCGTTGACAAGCTATGGAGGGCGGCGTTACATAGTGAATGATCGTTCGCTATGAGGAGGCTGATCATGACCGTGAAGGTGTGCTGCTACCGCTACGACACCACGCAGGCGCTGCTCGACGGCACCGTCCGGATCGATGGGTACGACGCGACGTTCGAGGCCGCGCCGACGCTGGTCGACGTGTTCGAACGGACCCTGCGCAAGCGGGAGTTCGACGTGTCCGAGCTGGGGCTGACGTACCTGCTGCGCGCGCTCGAGAGCGACGTCCCGCCGTTCGTCGCGCTGCCCGTCTTCCCGAACCGGATCTTCCGGCACAGCTGCATCTTCGTGAACCGGCACAGCGGGATCCGCGGGCCCGCGGGCCTGACCGGCAAGACCATCGGCGAGTTCGGCCTGTACGGGCAGGACTCGGGGATCTGGGCGAAGGGTGCCCTCGCCGACGACTACGGGTTCGACCCGGCCGCCAACCGCTGGGTGATCGGCGGGCTGAACGAGCCGATGCCGCCGTTCGCGTTCACGTCACACCCGCGGCCGGCCGATGTGGAGATCCGCGACGCCGGTCCGGACGAGGCCCTCGGCGCGATGCTCGAGGACGGCCGGATCGACGCGCTGTTCACCGCGAACGTCCCGCAGAACGTGCTCGACGGCACGGCGGGCAACATCGTCCGGCTGTTCGACGACTACCCGGCCGTCGAGCGGGAGTACTACCGGCGGACGCGGATCTTCCCGATGATGCACACGATCGTGATGCCGCGCGAGGTAGCCGAAGAGCGCCCCGAGTTGGTGCGGGCGACGTACGACGCCTTCGCCCGCTCCCGTGAGGTGGTGATGGAGCGGTATGCCACGGATCGCCGGGTCTTCGAGGTGAGCACGATGATCCCGTGGGTCGCGGAGTTGTTCGAGACGAACCGCGAGCTGTTCGGTCCGGACGACTGGTGGCCGCAGTACGGCCTCGAGGCGAACGAGCTCGTGCTGGACACGTTCCTGCGGTACTCCCACGAGCAGGGCCTGACCAAGCGGCGCTGGACGCCTGAGGAGATCTTCTTGCCTTTCGGCAGCTGACCCTCAGTCGATCCGCGTTTCCACGAAGGTCAGCCAGTAGTCGGTGTCGGCGGAGGTGTGGTGGCGGATCGACCAGTCGACCTGGCGGAGCGTCATGTGGGCCCAGTAGAGGCGCAGTACGGCGGGGGAGAGGACGCTCTCGAGCAGCTCGTCGAACCAGGTGAGGTCCGTGCCGGCCAGCCGGACGCTCGCGTCGAAGCGCAAGGTGACCAGGCCGAACAGGCGATCGCCGCGGCCGATGCCGTCCCAGTCGACGATGCCGGTGATCGCGCCGGTGTCGTCGACCAGCACATTGCCGGTGTGGAAGTCCAGGTGAACGAGATCGTCGCCGGTCATCCCGGCAGGCTCGCTGTGCCCGACCTCGTGGATCCAGCCGAGGAGTCTCCGGGTGCGGTCGTCGTACCGCTCGAGCGACTCGTGCAGACAGAAGCCGGGGCCGCTCTCGAGCAGGTACATCGGCGGGACCGGAAGGTCGGTGCGGTCGGCAACGATCCCGGCGAACCGTGCGTTCAGGTCGATCATCGCCTCGAGCAGCTTGCGGTCGAACACAGCCGGCCCGTTTCCGGGCAGCCGTTCCTGGACGACGCCGACCTCGCCGGGCAGTTCGGCGAGCAGGTCGTACCGCGGTACCGGTAGTCCGAGTTTGCGAGCGGCGTCGAGTACGTCTGCCGTCCGCCGGAGGTCCTGGACCGATCCGAAGCCGCGGGTGAGGACGCCGTCGCGTCCGTCGGGCCAGCGGACGAAGGCGGCACCGACCTGGCCCGCGGCCGCCTGAGCGACGAATTCCAGGCCGGCACCGGTGGCTCGGTTCACCTCGCGGAGGAGCTCGCGGGCGTCGAGCTTCGGCACGGGCGGCGGCACGTCGGTCATGGCGCCCGACCGTACCGGCCAGGGTGATTTCGGCCGAGTCAATATCACGAACTTGTTCGTAACGAACATGTTCGTTACGCTGTCAGGGTGACAGAGGAACCCAGGAGCAGACGGGAACGGCCGGCCAAGGCGCCGTTGACGCGGCGCGGCATCGTGGCGACCGCGGTGCAGGTGATGCGGTCCGAGGGGATGGGCCGGGTGACGATGCGACGGTTGGCGAAAGAGTTGGACACCGGCCCGGCCTCGCTTTACGTGTACTTCCGCAACACTGCCGTCCTGCACGGCGCCGTGCTCGATGACCTGCTGGCGGCGGTGGACCTGGCGCCGGTCGGCGCCGCGGGCGACTGGCGGCTGCGGATCGAGGCCGTGCTCGCGTCGTACATGGATGTCCTGTTCGAGTATCCGAGCCTTGCGCAGTCGGCCGTGTCGGCGCGGCCCGCGGGTGAGAACTACCTACGCCTCCTCGAGGGCCTGCTGGCGTTGCTGGATGAGGGCGGCGTGCCGGCGGACCAGGCCGCGTGGGGAGTCGACATCCTCTTGCAGTTGGCAACGGCTGCGGCTGCTGAGCACGCGGGCGGTGACGACCCCGAGGCGTGGAGCGCCGCGCGTGCCGCGCTGCTCGCGGTGAGCCCGGACACCCATCCGCGAATCGCTGCGCTCGGGGAGGGTCTGTTCGACGGGTCGCGGGAAGAGCGGCAGTCCTGGGGGATCCGCGTACTGATCAACGGGGTGCTCGGCACCCCACGCACAGGAGGTGAATCGGCATGATCGCGATCATCGGTGCCGGGCTCGGTGGACTGATGCTGGCCCGGATTCTGCACGTCAACGGCGTCGAGGTCGTTGTCCACGAGGCGGAGGCGTCGCCGACCGCACGCACACAGGGCGGGATGCTCGACATCCACGAGGACTCCGGTCAGGCGGCGCTGCGCGCGGCCGGGCTGTACGACGACTTCCTGCCGCTCGTGATGCCGGGCGGTGAGGCGATGAAGATCTACGACAAACACGCCGTGCTGCGGCACGCGGACGACGGCGGCAGCGGACGGCCCGAGGTACAGCGCCGGGCGCTCCGGGACCTGCTCGTCAACAGCCTTCCCGACGGCATGATCCGCTGGGGCTCGAAGATCGTCGATGTCACAGACGGGCTGCGCCTTGCCGACGGGAGCACAATCTCCGCCGACCTCGTGGTCGGCGCGGACGGTGCCTGGTCGAAGGTGCGGTCACTGGTGTCGGACGCGGTCCCGCAGTACGCCGGGGTCTCGTTCGCGGAGCTCGATCTGCTCGATCCTTACGTACGGCATCCGGAGAGTTCCGAGCTGATCGGGGGCGGGTCGATGTTCGCGCTGTCGGAGGGCCGTGGCCTGCTGGCGCACCGGGAGCCGGACCGGTTGCATGTGTACGCCGCGTACCACGCGGAGGAGGGCCGGCCGATCACGCGCGAGGTGCTCGAGTCGGAGTTCGCCGGCTGGGACGAGTCGCTGCTGCGGTTGATCCGGGAGGCCGACGGGGAATTGACGCCGCGGCCGATCCACAGGCTGCCGATCGGGCACCGGTGGGAGCGGGTCCCGGGCGTGACGCTGCTCGGAGACGCGGCGCACCTCATGTCACCGTTCGCCGGTGAGGGTGCCAACCTGGCCCTGCAGGACGCTGCCGAACTCGCCGCCGCTCTGCTTGCCGATCCTCTCGAGACGGCTCTGGCTCGCTACGAGTCGGCGATGTTCCCGCGCGCCGAGGAGTCCGCGCGCGGATCGGCGCAGAACCAGGAGGTCCTGTTCGCGCCGGACGCCCCGGACACCCTGGTCAGCTTCTTCGCCGGCGTGTAGGGCCCTCGCCGACGGCCTGTTAGCTGCTGGAGCAACTGGGTTTGCACGATGGATACCGGGTATGCATACTCGGTATCCATGTCGATCAAGCACTGGGTTCTTGCGCTGCGCCTGGCGCGGCGGACGGCCCGTCGCACGCTCGGGCGCACCGTTCTGATCGCGGCACTGGTCGGGCTGCCTGTTCTCGCGGGCAGTTGGTTCAGCGTCGTGCACCGCGCCACCCACCCGACCGGCGAGGTGCTCGCGCGGACCGTCCTCGGATCCGCGGACGCCCGGCTGACGGTCCCGTCGGGGCAGACCGACGTACGGCGCGCCTTGCCGATCGGATCGCATTACGCGAGGGCTCAGGCTCCGGTCGGCGACATCGAGCTGCGCGGGGCCGGTACCGATCTGACTGCCGGTCTCATCACGGGTGACTTCACTAACGCGTTGGCCGCCGGTACGTACCGGCTCGACGACGGGCGGATGCCGGTCGAGCCGACCGAGGTGGCACTCTCGCCCGCGCTGGCCGATCACCTCGGGCTGCATCCGGGTGGAAAGCTGACGGCCGGGAACGGTACGACGTACCGGATCGTGGGGATCGCGCGCACGCCCGACTTCCCAACCGGGCGGGAGGTCTTCGCCGCGCCGTCGGTGGGTGATCCCGATGCGCAGGCGGAGTACCTGGTCGATCTGCCGAACGGGACAGACGTCGACGGTCTGACGGACAAGCTCAGCAAACAGGAGATGACGCTGCTGTCGCGGGCTGCCCTCATCGATCCGCCGCCGACACCACGTGATCCGGTCGGCGCGGCAGCGGCACGGGTGCTCGTGGCCGGTTTCGCCGTACTGGAGTTGGTGCTGCTCGCCGGCACGGCGTTCGCGGTTGTCGCCCGGCGGCAGACCCGTGAGCTCGGCCTGGTCACAGCTGTCGGCGGTACGACGGCCGACGTACGGCGGTTCGTGCTGGCGCAGGGGCTGTACGCCGGACTGCTCGGCGCCGGCGGTGGACTCGGGGTCGGTGTCGCGGCCGCTGTGCTCGGGAAGTCCTGGTGGGAGAACGCGACCTCGACGCTGATCACGCGCTGGCAGGTGCCGTGGCTGCAGCTGCTCGGAGTAGTGGCAATCGGACTCGTTGCAGGTCTCGCGGCGGCGCTGATTCCGGCGATCGGAGCCGCCCGGCGCCCGCCGCTGGCCGCCCTGGCCGGCCGGTTCACCGCCACTGCGGGCGCCGTCCGGCTTCAGCGAGTGGCATTGGCACTAGTTGCAGCGGGACTAGTTCTGTCGGTGTTCGGCAATCTCCAACTCGCGGCTGCCCTCGCCACGGCCCGTGAAGAGCGATCCGCTGCCGATCCCACGCAACTCTCGCGCGTCGCCTCGGCCTCGCCGACGCTGCCGGTCGCACTGGTCGTCGCCGGCATCACGCTGGTGGTGACCGGCCTGGTCTGGATGCTTCCCGGCCTGGTGGGCAAGGTCACCGGGAGCGTGCGCAGTCTGCCGCTCAGTCTGCGGCTCGCGCTGCGGGACGCGGCACGGCATCGTCATCGCACCGGTCCGGTCACGGCAGCGATCATGATCGCGGTCGCGGGGACGACAGCTCTCGCGTTCGCGGTGGTGAACGAGTCGGCCGCGAAGGCGCAGAACTACGAGCCGGCAGGTCGGATCGGTGATGCTGTGATGCAGTTCCAGGACGACATCCCGTACTCGCCCGGCCTGGTCGACCGAGTCCAGAACCTGCTCCCGGTGGCGCATCGCTACGAGCTCGGCAGAGTCGCGCTACGGACAACGAAGAGCGAGCAGGGTTACACACCAGGGATCAGCGTCTACTCGACCGGCTACTCACTGCTCGCGGTCGACCCGGCGTACCTCGCTCGCCTCGGCGACTGGGGGCAGCGGGCCGCGGCCGCACTAGAGCGCGGCCAGGTCGTCGTACCGCTGCCCACGATGCTGCACGACGGACAGGTGAAGCTCGCCGGCGGTGACGACCTCGACGGTCGGAAGGCGTTCCTGCGCCCAGCCGCGGTCGTGACCGCGCCGCCACGGATCGGACCGCTGCCACGGTCCGGGTTGATCAGTACCGAAGCCGCTCGCCGCCTCGGCAACGTCACGGTGGACGAGGTGCACTTCAGCCTGCGCGAGCAGCCCAGTGCTGCCCAGTTGGCAGCGGTGGCGAAGCTGCTCGGCCATGAGGATGAACTGAAGGTCGAGCACGGGTATCAGAGTCCGGTGCGGAAGGCGTCCATCGGCCTGCTGGTTCTGGGGGCGACCGCGACGTT
>DASSDE010000083.1:0-7639 GCA_035697365.1 Kribbella sp.
CAGAACGCCGGCCGGCCGATGCAGTACACGTTGTCGTGGTCGCTCAGCCACCGGTACGCCGACGTCTGGAAGCAGAACTCGAACGGCTGGCGGATCGACACCGACGTCGAGTGCTACTGCGACACGATCGTCAAGTGGGACAGCTCGGTGAAGGCCCGCTGGTGGGACCTGCCGCAGTGGATCGACGACGCCGGTCCGGGACACTGGAACAACCTGGACGCGCTCAACGTCGGCGTCGGCGAGATGGACGGTCTGACCGACGCCGAACGCCAGTCGTACATGACGTTCTGGGCGATCAACTCCGCGCCGCTGTTCGCCGGTGACGACCTGACCAAGCTGGACGCGTACGGCCTGAAGCTGCTGACCAACCGCGAGGTCATCGCGATCGACCAGTCCGGCAACCCGGCCCGTCCGCTGAACCAGGACCAGCTGCAGCAGGTCTGGTACGCGCAGAACACCGACGGCAGTACGACGGTCGCACTGTTCAACCTGGCCGACGCGCCGGCGGCGGTGACCGGTCGGTTCGACCAGCTCGGCATCGACGGCAAAGCCACGGTCCGCGACATCTGGGCGGATCAGAACACCCGCAACGTGACCGGCCAGGTCTCCGCGACCCTGCCGGCGCACGGCTCGAAGCTCTACAAGATCTGGCCGAACGGTCGTGGCGCGGTCAGCATCCCGGCCGACGTAACCGCCACGGATGTCAGCCGTACGACGGTGTCGCTGGACTGGCGCCCGAGCGCCGGGGCGACCTCGTACCGGGTATTTGCCAACGGCAAGCAGGTGGCGACCAGCTCCAAGCCGGCCACGGTCGTGACGGGTCTGCAGCCGCAGACGCAGTACACCTTCACCGTCAAGGGTGTGAAGGGTGGCCGTACGTCGACGGCGAGCGCGCCGGTGACGATGTTCACCGCGAGCTCCGGCGGACCGGTGCGGTACGAGGCCGAGGCGCCGACGAGCACACGGACCGGCGACGCGGGCATCTCGGGCTGCACGCTGTGCTCGGGCGGCGCCAAGATCGGCAACATCGGGTACGGGTCGACGGTGACGCTGAACGGCATCACGGTCCCGAAGACCGGTACGTACCTGGTGAAGATCGCGTACACCGACGGCGACACCAGCCGGCAGAGCATGCTGACCGTCAACGGCAGCGACGACTACTGGGTGAACTACAGCGGCCTCGGTGACAACGACTGGGGTACGCCGCAGGTCACCTATCTCCCGGTCCAGCTGACCGCGGGATCGAACTCCCTGAAGATCAGCAACCCGAACGGCTACATCGCCGACATCGACTGGATCACTGTGTAGTAGCTCCCTGACCGCGGGGCCGGCACCACCAGGGCCGGCCCCGCGTTTTACTTGGTTCATGAGCGCTTACCCCGAACCACTGATCCCACCGGGCAGTACGGCACCGGTCCCGCGCCGGATCCGCGCAGTGCTCGACGACCGCGTAGTCCTCGACACCGTCGACGCGATCTACCTGTGGGAGTTCCCGCCGTACCCGCAGTACTACCTACCGCTCGCGGACGTCGCCGACGGAGTCCTGACCGCCACCGGCGAGACGAAGGAATTCGCACACGGTGTCGCGCGCGTCCACACGGCCGGATCCGGGCACGCCTGGGTGTACGACGAGGGCGTCGCGAAGGATCGCGTCCGCTTCGAATGGGACGCCCTCGACCGCTGGTTCGAGGAGGACGAGGAAGTGTTCGTCCATCCCCGCAACCCGTACGCCCGGGTCGACGCCATCAAATCCACTCGCCACGTCACGGTCTCCGCCGCGGGCCAACTCCTGGCCGACTCGACGTCTACTGTGATCGTCTTCGAGACCGGGCTGCCACCGCGGTACTACTTCCCGCAGACCTCCGTACGCCTCGAGCACCTGACGCCCAGCGACACCGTCACCGCCTGCCCGTACAAAGGCCGCACCAGCGCCTACTGGTCCGTCGCCGCGGTTCCCGACGTCGCATGGTCCTACGACTTCCCGACCGCGCCACTGCTCCCGATCGCCGGCCACATCGCGTTCTTCAGCGAGAACGTCGACATCACCATCGACGACGTGCCCCAGGAACGCCCGGTCACACCGTTCTCGAACCCAGCCGCCCGGCCAACCGACGGGAGCGTCAAATAGCTGCCGTCGCCGCGCCGTCCATGGTGATGATCGAAGCGGTGACGTAGCTCGCGCGCGGGGAGGCGAGGAAGACCGCGACGTCCGCGACCTCGCGGGGCTCCCCGGCGCGG
The DNA here is from genome assembly GCA_035697365.1 of Kribbella sp. Classification (GTDB taxonomy): domain Bacteria; phylum Actinomycetota; class Actinomycetes; order Propionibacteriales; family Kribbellaceae; genus Kribbella. The sequence goes on from DASSDE010000083.1 coordinate 2,239, forward strand.
CCCATCGGGATGTCGCGGACCATCTCCTGGAGCAGCTCGTCCTTCGGTTTGCCGGTCGCGCGGACGGCAGCCTCGAGACCCTCGTCGACCCGGCCGGTGCGCGTCATCCCTGGGTTGATCACGTTCACCCGGACGCCCTGGCTCGCGTACGCCTTCGCGTAGCCGGCCGACGCGAGCATCAGCGCCGCGTTCGCCGCGCCGCCGCCGATGTGCAGCGGGTTGGCCGCGCGGCCGCCCTGGCCGACGACGTTCACGACCGCACCGCTGCCGCGCTCGGCCATCCCGCGGATGACCGCCTCGGTCGCGTGCATGTACGTGAAGTACTTCGCCTCCATCGCCGCGTGCAGCGCCGTACTGTCCAGCTCCGCGGGCGGCGTCCGCCGGGCCGCGCCGGCACAGTTGATCAGGATGTCCAGTACACCGATCCGCGCGAACGTGGAACTCGTCGCCTCGGCGTCGGTCAGGTCGACCGCCTCCGCCCGGAAGCTCAGGCCCTTCGCGGCGAGTTCGGCCTGGGCCTTCGCGAGATTGCCCGCGTCCCGGGAGATGCCGATCACGTCGGCGCCCTCCCGCGCCAGCGCCTCGACACACGCCAGTCCGATCCCCTTGCTCGCTCCGGTGACCACAGCGGTCTTCCCGGCCAGTTCCAGCTCCACGTGTCTCCTCAACTGTTGTCGGCGTCGTACTCGTCGCGAGCCTGCGCGATCTCGTCCATGTGGTCGTAGGCCCAGGTCCGCAGGGTTCCGACCGCCGTCGCGAGGCTCAGCCCGAGCGGCGTCAGCGTATAGCTGACCGCTACCGGCACCGTCGGCACGACCGTACGACGGACGACGCCGTCCCGCTCCAACTGGCGCAGGGTCTGGGTGAGCATCTTCTGCGTGATGCCCTCGACGATCAGCTTGAGCTGACCGGACCGGAGCGTGCCGTGCTTCTCGAGGGTGCTGATCACCAGCACCGTCCAGGTGTCACCGATCCTGCCCAGCACCTGACGTGTCGGGCAGGCGCCTTTGGTGGCGTCCCATCTGCTGCTGACCTGGTCGGTATCCATTTGGTGCCTATGGCAGTAATTAGTGCTGTCTTCCGGCGACGACGACGGGTTCGTAGCGTCGTCGCCGAGTCTACGCACGGAAGGCATGACCGATGAGAGCATTTCTGCCCACTGGACCGAACACGATGATCCGCAGCGAAGCGCCCGAGGTCCGCACAGCGCCGGGCGAGGTGCTGATCGAGGTCGCTGCGTACTCCCCGAACCGCGGTGAGACGTTCCAGCTCGAGAACCCGCCGGCGGATTGGCGCCCGGGCAAGGACGTGGCCGGCCGGGTGCTGGCGACTGTCGACGGCGGTCCGGCGATCGGTTCGCGCATCGTCGCCCACGTTCCACACTCCGGCTGGGCCGAACGCGTCGCGGCCCCGCTGTCCCAGGTCGCCGTACTGCCGGACGCGGTGTCGTTCGAGCAGGCAGCCGCGCTCCCGCTGGCGGGGCTCACCGCGCTGCGGCTGCTGCGCGCCGCCGGTGCGGTGATCGGCCGGAGGATCCTGCTGACCGGAGCATCCGGCGGCGTCGGCCACTACGTCACGGAGCTCGCCGCCGCCGCGGGCGCATCGGTCACCGCGGTGGTCTCGTCTGCGGGACGCGGCGAGCGGCTCCGCCACCTCGGCGCCGACACCGTCGTGTACGACGTCGCGGACGCGTCCGGCCCGTACGACGTCGTACTGGAATCCGTCGGGGGCGACAGCCTGCCGGTCGCACTGTCGAAGCTGGCCGCGGGCGGGCAGCTGATCTGGTTCGGCCAGGCGAGCCGGAGGCCGATCGAACTCGACTTCTTCAACCTGTTCGACGCGGCCGAGAACAGCACAATCAGGCACTTCCATTACACCGACGGCGACGACGCGGCCGACCTCGCAACGCTCGCGCGGCTGGTGGCCACCGGCCGGCTGCATCCGGAGATCGGTCGTACGGAGGACTGGGCCCGGACCCCCGACGTCCTCGAGGACCTCCGCAACCGGCGCATCCGCGGCAACGCCGTCCTCACCCTGCTCGACGAAGAGCGCAGAGCGACCGATCCGCGGACCGTTGTCACGCGGTACGTCGAGGCGGTCGCGGCCGGGGAACTACCGACGATCCGCACGAGCTTTGCGCCGGACGTGGTGTGGACGTACCCAGGTGATCTGCCGTTGTCGGGCGAGTGGAGCGGCCGGGACACGGTCGTCGACGAGTTCCTCGGTGCGGTGGCCGGTCGGCTGTTCGCACCGGATGCACCGGTGACCATCCAGCTCACGAACGTGATCGCCGACGGCGAGCAGGTGTTCGCCGAGTGGACCACCGCGGCCACCGCACGGTCCGGCGCGGCGTACCGCAACACCTGCGGCGCGGTCTTCACGGTCCGGGACGGGGCGATCGTCGCGGTCCGCGAGTACCTGGACACCGACCACGCCCGGCGGGTGCTGTTCGGCTGAGGGCCCTTCATCTTCGGGGCCGAAGGCAACTTTGTCTGGTGTGGCCTTGATCGGGCCAGTACGATCGGTGAGCAGATCGACACTCTCAGTTTCGACGCCTGATGCCCGCTGAGCACCGACGCCGGAGGAATCCCGTGCCGACCACCTCTCATTCACCCCCCAGTGCCGGCGAACGCCTGTCCTGGAAGGGTTTTCTCCATCATGACCTCCCGGCTTCGCTGGTGGTCTTCCTGATCGCAGTACCACTCTCCCTGGGGATCGCCGCCGCATCCGGCGCCCCGCTGATCGCCGGCCTGGTGGCGGCGGTGATCGGCGGAGTCGTCGCCGGCGCACTCGGCGGCTCCCCGCTCCAGGTCAGCGGCCCGGCGGCCGGCCTGACCGTGGTAGTCGCGGACCTCATCCATCAGTTCGGCTGGGCCGCGACCGCCGCCATCACCTGCGCCGCCGGGCTCCTGCAGATCCTGCTCGGCGTCACTCGAATCGGCCGGCTGGCACTGTCGTTGTCCCCGGCTGTCGTCCACGGCATGCTCGCCGGCATCGGCGTCACGATCGCCGTCCAGCAGTTGCACGTCGTGCTCGGCGGCCAGGCGCAGAGCTCGCTGATCACCAACGTGACCGGGCTGCCCGCGCAGCTCGTCACGCATCACGGTCACTCGGTCGTGGCCGGCGTACTGACGGTCGCCGTCGTGCTGGCCTGGCCGAGAATCCCGAGAGCCAAGGCGATCCCGGCACCTCTCGTCGCGGTCGTTGCGGTCACTGCACTCGCGGCTGTCGCGATGCCGGACGTGCGACGGGTCGACCTGCCGGACAATCCGCTGCAGAGTCTGATCCTGCCGGCCAGGCCTGACGGTACGCCGCTGGAGATCGCCACCGCCGTGCTGACGATCGCCTTGGTGGCCAGTGTCGAGTCGTTGCTGTCGGCCGTTGCCGTCGACAAGCTGCACCGCGGCACCCGGAGCAATCTCGATCGCGAACTGATCGGCCAGGGCGCCGCGAACGCGGTCTCCGGCGCCCTCGGCGGGATGCCCGTGACGGGCGTGATCGTGCGCTCTTCCACCAACGTCGCGGCCGGCGCCCGTACCCGGCTGTCCTCGATCATGCACGGCCTCTGGATCGCTGCGTTCGTCCTCGCGGCCGGCTCGATGCTCGAGCTCATCCCGATGGCCACGCTGGCCGGCGTGCTGCTCGTGACCGGGCTCCGCCTGGTGCAGCTCGCCCACATCCGTACGTTGCGACGCCATGACGAGTTGCTCGTGTACGTGGTGACCGCGCTCGGCGTCGGCGTACTCGGACTGGCCGAAGGAGTGCTGCTCGGTCTGGCACTGGCGGTCGTGCGGGTGCTGTACCGGTTGGCCCGAGCGACCGTCACCGCGACCGAGGCGGACGGCGTGTGGACCGTACGGATCCAGGGTGCGCTGGTGTTCCTCGGGGTCGCGTCGCTGGTGCGGACGTTGCGTTCGATCCCGACCGGCGCGGCAGTACGCGTCGAACTGGCCGTCGACCACCTCGACCACGCGGCTCACGAGGCGATCGAGGACTGGCGGCGCGGCCACATCGCGCGCGGCGGCTCGGTCGAGGTGGACGCGGAGCCGTTGAAGATCACGAGCAGCGGTACGGCGAGCGCGCTCGCGACCAAACCGTCCAGCCAGTAGTGGTTCGCGGTGACCACGACGACCGTGAAGGTGAGCAGCGGGTGTGCGATCCACAACCAGCGCCACCGGGACCTGGTCGCGCGGATCATGAACACGGCGACCATCAACGCCCACCCGACATGCAGGCTCGGCATCGCAGCGAACTGGTTCGCGATGCCGGAGTGCGTGCTCGGTCCGTACACCGACTGACCGAGCAGCACGCCCGTGTCCACCCAGCCCGGCATCATCCGCGGCGGGGCCAGCGGGAAGAACATGTGCCCGATCAGCGCCAGACCGGTCAGCGAGGCGAGCGCCCAGCGCGCTTTCCCGTACGCGGCCGGGCGGCGGATCATCAGCCAGAGCAGCACCACCGCGGTGAGCGGGAAGTGCACGCTCGCATAGAACAGGTTCGCCGCCCGGGCGAGCCCGTCGATCTGCAGGGCGTGCTGCTGGAGCGTCGCCTCGCTCGGCAGACCGAGCCAGGATTCCCAGCGGATCAGCTCGTGCGCGTGGTCGTACGCCGAACCGGAATGCTCCGCGGACAGGAAGCGACCGAGGTTGTAGACGCCGAACAGGGCCGCGAGCAGCGCGATCTCCCGGACGATGCGCCGGCTCGCCCTGTGCTGCTGCTTGCCCAGCTTCTTGTCGAGTTCCGGCAGCGCCGGTTGCCCCACCCGATCCAGAATCACCTGCGCCACGCCGACCCCACCCCAAACCGAACGCTCGTTCTCTGACTTCTCACCCTGCGCCTCCGCCGGCCCGCAGATCAAGAACGGTCATTCGTTTTCCGCTGTGATCCTCGGCACCCTTCGAAGTTATCGCAACCTGCTGATAGTTGCGAACAATATGAATCAACTCACATCGCTGCAGCTACGGGCTAAATCGGTGGACCTCGGCCGGAGCGCTCGGGAGGGTGCTCGGATGGCGACCAACTTCATCCGGTGGACGTGGATGCGGGCCGTGCTGCACAACGGCTGGTGGCTGGTCGCAAGCGTCTACCTGGTGGTCGACGCCGGGCTCTCCCCCGCGCAGCTGGTGCTGATCGGTTCGGTGCAGAGCGGGTTCGCGCTGGTCTTCGAAGTACCGGCCGGCGTGGTAGCCGACACCATCAGCCGCAAGTGGTCGCTGGTGATCTCGCAGGTGTTGATGGGTACGGCGATGATCGCGACCGGATTGTTCTCGTCGTTCCCGGCCCTGCTCGCGACACAAGTGCTGTGGGGCATCTCCTGGACGTTCGCCAGCGGATCCGACGTCGCGCTCATCACCGACGAGCTGGACGACCCGGTCCGTACCAACCTCGTCCTCGTCCGCGC
>DASSDE010000084.1:0-2284 GCA_035697365.1 Kribbella sp.
AGTGGATGATGGCGTCCGGCCCGCCGAACCCCTCGACCTGCTCACGGGTGACGGTGCCGCCGGGCTCCACACCCGCGACCTTGCACGGGCCCTTGACCCGGTACTGCTCTGCCATGTCTCCTCCTCAGGAGCCCTGTGCGACAACGGACCACTCGAAGACGCCGCCGAAGTAGCCGATCAGACCGACCTCTTCCATGCCGAGCGGGCGGAACGAACGGATGAAGGTGTCCTCGACGACCCCGCCGAGGGACTTGTCGCCGTACACCGCAGCGATGACCGACTTAGCCCCGGTCGGATTGGCGTACTCGGCCAGCAGCGACTGCCCAACGCGATCGAGCACGCCGGAGACGAACACGTAGATCTCGCCGTCGAGCTGCATCCGGCCGCGCTGGAAGGTCTTGTGGTAGTCGACCGGCGGTACGCCGATGGTCGCCTGCGGCGGGTTGATCTGGTCGGCGATGTACGAGGCCACCCGCAGACCCTCGATGGTCAGCAGCCGGGTCTCGAAGCCCTGCATGACCTCGGCGATCGTCGGGGCTGCCATCAGGCCACCAGCACCGCGTCGCGGACGTACGGGGCGATCCGCAGCCACACGTTCGGGTTCTCCCGGGCGCGAATCCGGCCGTACTCGCCGTACCCACCGGCGCCGAACGGAGAGTCCTTCAGCTTGAACACGTCCTCGGCCAGGATCAGCGTCGCCTCTTTGATCGGCGCCGGGACCGTCGCCCATCCCCAGCGGGCGGTGACGCGCAGAGTCGCGCGGTCTGTCCAGCAGGTGAATCGGCGGCCGATCGGGCGGATCCGCCAGTACGGCCAGCCTGGGACGCCGCCCACGACACCGTTGAGCGGCCTTAGCTCGTAGTCGCTGGCCGCCCAGGTGGACGTGAACGTCCCATCCGTCAGCGGGTCGGTCTCAACGAGCAGGCCCACGATCGTCGAGAAGTCGTCCACCTCGGCCGCGCCGACGGCCGGCGGGTGGAACAGGCGGGCGGTTGCCGAGCCTGCATCGTTGAACTGCCGGTTACAGCAGCTCTCGATGCCGCGACTGGCAACGGCGAGTGCGGCGGTCAGGCCGTCGTCGTCGACCTCGTCGCTCTCAGCGATCCGAAGCCGCGATTTCAGCTCGGCCAGGGTGGCATAGCTGTCAATGAGAGCCATCAACCATCACCTCCGCCAGAGCACGCCGTACGCCGTCCTCGATGGACACCTGCGGCTTGTAGACCCCTTGCAGCCTCGTCGGGTCGCCGACCCGGTACGCCACGCCGGCGGGAGCGTCTGAGGCGAGCTTGTACGTCGGCCGGTAGCCAGCGGCGTCGGCGAACAGCTCCGCCAGCTCGATCATCGACATGCCGCGGCCGGTGCACAGGTTCAACGGGCCGTCCACACCCTGCTCGACCGCGGCGAGCGTGGCGCCGACGACGTCATCGACGTGGATCCAGTCCCGCACCTGCCGGCCGTCGCCCCAGATGACGAACGGGTCCTCACGGGCGACGGCGCGGTCTCTGAAGGCCCCGAACGGGAAGTTGCTGGACTGGTCCTCGCCGTAGCCGGAGAACGGCCTCAGCACCGTCACGGCGCCGCCCTGCTCGCGGTAGGCCGCGGCAAGGCGCTCACCGGTTACTTTGACCCATCCGTAGATGGCGTCAACTTCGTTCGGGCGGTCGAGGCGCACGTCATCCTCGGTGAGCAGGAATTGCGGACAGCCATCCTGCATGTGGACCGGGTAGGCCGCCGAACTCGAGAAGTACACAACCCGGCCGGGCCGAGTGCGAGCCGCCCATTGGAACATCGCGGCGTCCAACTCGAGGTTGCCTGCGCCGACCGCCAGGGCCTTGCCGTCGATGGCCGCTCGGTGCGGCGCGACCGCCGCGCAGTGGATCACCAGGTCGTAGTGCTCGTGGGCCTCACTGCTCGTCCCATGGAAGAAGTCCAGGGCGTCGTAGGCGGTCGGCGCGGCCACGTCCAGACGAACAACCTCGTCGCCACGCTCCTGCAGAGCGGTCACGAAGTGACGGCCGAGGAACCCCTGAGAGCCGGTCACGAGGACGTCCATCAGCGCACCACCCCGGCCACCGCCGAGCGGACGGCCGCCACGTCCCGGTCGCCGTGCTCTGCCCAGTAAGCGGAGAAGGCGGCCTGGTCGCGCTCGTACATCGAGGAAGCGTTCACCCGCTGATAGCCCTCGTCCCACGCCGCCTTCCTGGCGACGGGATGCAGGTGCTCCACCACGACGTCCGGCAGGTAGGTGATGCAGTTGGCTGCCCGGCCGAGGGAGAGCCAGTAG
>DASSDE010000085.1:0-3381 GCA_035697365.1 Kribbella sp.
TGGCCTGCCAGTCGGTACGGATCTGCGCGGCCAGGTCGGCCGTGTGGATCACGGGTTCGAAGCCGTAGTCCTTGCCGACGCTCAGCGACTTGTGCCGGAGCAGGTCGATCCGCGGGTGGTCCGGGTCGTAGCCGCGCGGGCTGGTCTTGAGCTTCTCGCCGCCGACGGACCAGCCGGCCTTCGCCAGCTTCGCGAGGATCTTCTCCAACTGCTTCCCGCGGCGGTCCTCGTCGATGGCGGTACGGACCTGCGCGAGCCGTTCCGAGGTCGCGTCGTAGAATCCGGCACCGACGCGGACTCCGGGCGCCGCCACCTGGACGTACCAGCCGGTGGCCGGCGCGACCGAGACGTACGCACCCTGATGGGTCTTGTACGGCGTCTTGTCCTTGGCGAACCGCACGTCACGGTACGGGCGGAACAGCTTCGCCGCTCCGAACTCCTCCTCGAGCTCCGCGAGCAGCTCCGCCATGGGAGCCCGCACCGACTCCTCGTAGACGTGCTTGTGCGCCGTCCAGAAGCTCTTGGTGTTGTCCATCTCGAGATCATCGTAGAAATCCAGCGCCGCGGCCGGAAAGCCGGTAAAACTCATGCCGTAACACTAGTTCGCCCGACAGAACGGACAGGCACCCCATATGCGCGCGATCCAGGTCACTCAGCTCGGCGGGCCCGAGGTACTGGTTCCGGCGGAGCTCGCTCCACCGGTCGCCGGACCGGACCAACTGCTCGTCGAGGTGACGGCCGCCGGCGTGAACTTCGCCGACACCCATCGCACCGACGGTTCGTACCGGGGCGGCGTGACGCTGCCGTTCGTGCCCGGGGTCGAGATCGTCGGCCGGACCACGAGCGGGCGCCGCATCCTCGCCCCGATCTTCGAGACCGGCGGCGGGTACGCCGAGTACGCTCTCGCGCCGAAGCAGCGTGCGGTCGACGTACCGGACGGGGTCACCGACGGGCAGGCGCTCGCGCTGCTCATCCAGGGTCTGACCGCGTGGCACGTCCTGCGGAAGAGCGCACGGCTCGGCTGCGGCGAGTCGGTTCTGGTGAATGCGGCCGCGGGTGGTGTCGGCTCGCTCGCGATCCAGCTCGCGAAGCACTTCGGCGCCGGCCAGGTGATCGCGGCGGCGTCCACGCCGGCCAAGCGCGAGCAGGCCCTGGAGCTCGGCGCTGACGTTGCCCTGGACAACGACCTGGACGGGTACGTGGATCGGGTCAGGGCGGCGTCCGGCGGCGTCGATGTCGTACTGGATCCGACCGGCGGTCCGGCGATGCTGGCCGGGCTCGAGTGCCTGAAGGACTTCGGGCGGCTGGTCAACTACGGCAACGCCGGTCGCGAAGGACGGCCCGCGGTGGATCCGAGTGCGCTTGCCCAGCGCAACCTTTCGGTGGCCGGCTTCTGGCTGGTCCCCGCGATGGAGCTGCCGGGTCTGTACGTCGAGCCGTTGGAGGCGATGCTCGACCTCACCGCCCGCAAGCAGCTCCGGCCGCTCGTCGGCGCCGAGTACCCGCTCGCCGAGGCGCGCCGTTCGCACGAGGACCTGCTGGCCCGGAGGACCACCGGCAAGCTCGTGCTCAGGCCGTGAAGAAGGCGCGTACGTCGGCGGCGAGCAGCTCCGGTTGCTCGAGGGCCGCGAAGTGGCCGCCGTGCGGATGGCTCGTCCAGCGGACGATGTTGTCGGTGTGCTCGACCTTGTGCCGCAACGGGATGAAGTTCTCGTGCGCGAGGTCCAGGACGGCAGTCGGTGTCCGCGACGGCTCGGGCGGCCGGCCCCAGTACGCCGCGTGGGCGCGCTCGTAGTAGATCGCGCCGGCCGATCCCCCGGTGCGGGTCAGCCAGTACAGCATCACGTCGGTGAGCAGCACGTCGCGGTCGATCGGCTGGTCGGACCACGCCTCGAACTTCTCCGCGATCCACGCGAGCTGCCCGACCGGTGAGTCGGTGAGCGCGTACGCCAGCGTCTGCGGCCGGGTCGACTGCAGGTCGGCGTACCCCTGCTGCTCGGTCGCGAACTCCTGCTGCCGCCGCCACGACGCCCAGGTCCGCTCCTGCTCGGCCGGATCCAGCCCGGCGAGCTCGGCAGACGTCGGCTCGGACGTCGCGCCCGCGCCGGGGATCAGGTTCAGGTGGACACCGATCACCCGCTCCGGATCGATCCGCCCGACCTCACGGGAGATCGCCGCGCCCCAGTCCCCGCCCTGTACGCCGTACCGCTCGTAGCCGAGCCGGGTCATCAGCTCCGTCCACGCCCGGGCGACCCGTTTGAACTCCCACCCCGGCTCGGTGGTCGGGCCGGACAGCGTGAACCCCGGAATGGTCGGGAAGATCAGATGGAAGTCGGTCAGCAACGGCGCGATCGCCGTGAACTCGACGATCGAGCCCGGCCAGCCGTGCGTGAACACGAGCGGGATCGCATCCGGCGACGCCGAACGGAGATGGGCGAAGTGCACCACCGCGCCGTCCACGACGGTCTTGTACTGCGGCCAGCTGTTCAACTGCGCTTCAGCGGCTCGCCAGTCGTACCCGTCCCGCCAGTAGGCAACCAGCTCCTGCAAGTATTCCAGCGGTACACCACGGGACCAGCCGGCTCCTGGCAGCTCCGACGGCCAGCGCACCAGGTCCAGGCGCCGACGCAGGTCGTCCAGCTCGCTGTCCGGCACGTCCAGCCGGAACGGTTCGATCGTCACCGACGCACCATGACACGAGGTGCTGGTCAGGCGCCGACCTTTTCGGCCGTACGGTCCTTGACGACCTTCACCACGACGGCGGCGATCAGGCAGAGCACCCCGACGCTGATCACGATCGTGGTCAGCGTGCTGGCGCTGTTCACCGCGTTGTCGCAGGCCATCGGCGTGATCCCCGCGGCCGGCCGGAACGCCGAACCGCAGTCGACCCCGCTCGCGGAGACCGACCGGAACCCGAGCAACGCGCCGCCGAGCAGCAGCACCACTCCGAGCGCCCCGAGCACCTTGTTCAGTGTGATCACGGTCCGACCGGCTCCGTGATCCCGCCTGGTGTCGGGCCTGGAGATGGACATGGTGTTGGGCATGCCAACGACCTGCCCCATGAGCCCCGTAGCACTTCGTTCACTCCTCTTCGTCGGACCACCCGGATCGAACTTACGGTCCGGTTCCGGGGGATCCCTACCCGCGCAGGGGGTCAGCACTGATTCTTCACACAGTCCTTACTCAGAACATGACCGCCTGTGACGGTGATCTCAGATCAAATGACAGTCACTGTCATCTGATGCGTTCCTCCAGATACACCGTGATCGAGTCCCCGGGCTGCTTGCCGAGCAGGGCCTGGAGTGCGGCCTTGACCGGCAGCTTGTGGGTCCCGTCACCGAGCGCCATGAACGAACTCTCGAACGGGTGCCCGTCCATGGT
>DASSDE010000086.1:0-4091 GCA_035697365.1 Kribbella sp.
ACCGCCAGTACGACAAAGCCACGCGCAACCTGGCTCTTGGTCGCGTACGACGTGACGGCAACGACCGCGGTCAGTGCGACCGCCGCCCGGATGATCGAGCGGAACTCTTCCGGGCCGGTGCCGAAGTAGCGGGTCTCATAACCCCGCTCCAGGGCCACACAGGCCAGCCAGGCGACCGGCAGAGCGGCCCCCAGCACCAGGTAGCCGAGGTTGATCTGGGCCCCGAACCGGACCACGAGCGCCAGCGACACACCGAACAGCGCAGCCCCCAGGTCGCCGGCGAGCGCCGCCCACCGGTACTTCGCGACCCACCGCGCCTCCGTGAACCGTGCCGAGCGCGGCACGACCGCCGGTACCTCGTCCGGAACCACCCAGACCGGCCGACGACGCTCCCCCGACGGCGCCGGCCGTAGATCAGCCGGCTCGGCCAACCCCTCCGACATGACAAATTCAGTCACGCACAGTCACCCCCCACAGGTGAAAAGCGAACCCCGTGACCAACCCACACCCCGTCACGGACTTCGTTGAACGCCGCCCCCACAACGGCGTGACCCAGACAGTACTACGGGAAAGACGCTGGTAAAAGCACTTCGGAGAGAGTGTTTACCCGCGCGCAAACCGACTCCCGGGTTCCGGAAATGCGCGAGACCCCTGGGACCGGTTTCGATGATCCCAGAGGTCTCAAACGACTACTTCAAGTGATCGTACGCCGGGTCGGGGGCAACGATCAGGGCAGTCGGTGGTCAGCCGGCGATGAGGCCGTCGCCGCTGATCAGCTCCCGCATCTCGGCCAGCGAGCTGTCCGACGGAGGCAGGATGGCGTCGGAGTCGTGCAGCTCGTCGTCCGGCACCTTCTCACCTGAGCGGACGAAGTCCAGCAGGGCGGCGAAGGCGGTCTGGTACGCCGTCTCGTCACCGGACGACACGGCCTTCTCCAGGTCGCCGTCGACCGCGTTCAACGCGTCGAGCTTGTCGTCGGCCAGTCGCCACTGGCCCTCACTCATGATGCGAACGATCACCGAACATCTCCGTCCTGAGGTCGCGCCGGCTCCGCGGCAGGTTGCTGGACCGGCTGGGCCGGCTGCTGGGCGGACTGCTGGGCCTCACCGGAGAGTTCCTTGGGCGTACTGCTGCCGCCGGACAGCTGGGCCTTCATCGCGGCCAGCTCGCTCTCCACGTCGGAGCCGGACGACATCCGGTCCAGCTCCAGGGTGATGTTGTCCTTGACCGTGCCGCTCGCGTCGTCGAGCGCGCCGGAGGCGAGCAGCTCGTCGATCGCGCCGGCCCGGGCCTGCATCTGCTGGGTCTTGTCCTCGGCACGCTGGACCGCGAGGCCGACGTCGCTCATCTCCTCGGAGATGCCGGAGAACGCCTCGTTGATCCGGGTCTGCGCCTCGGCCGCCGTGTAGGTGGCCTTGATGGTCTCCTTGCGGGTCCGGAACGACTCGACCTTCGCCTGCAGCCGCTGGGAGGCGAGCGTGAGCTTCTCCTCCTCACCCTGCAGCTGGGCGTGCTGGGTGGTCAGGTCGTCGATCTGGCCCTGCAGGCCGGACTTGCGGGTCAGTGCCTCCCGGGCCAGGTCCTCACGGCCCATCGAGAGCGCCTTCTGCGCCTGCTCCTGGAGCTTCGACGACTGCGACTGGAGCTGCGACGCCTGCAGCTCCACGCGCTTGCGGCTGGTGGCCACGTCGGCCACGCCGCGGCGGACCTTCTGGAGCAGCTCGAGCTGCTTCTGATACGAGTAGTCAAGGGTTTCGCGAGGATCCTCGGCCTTGTCCAGGGCGGAGTTCGCCTTGGCCTTGAAGATCGTCGACATCCGCCTGAAGATGCTCATCGATATCCGTACCCCTTCTGTGCCGGAGTGACGACCCGGCGTGCGTGCCTTCCACCCTATGTCCCTACGGGTCCTCAGACCATCAGGACCGGCCCCGATAAAGTAGGCGAAAGGTCCGGGGACCACCCCGAGTCGCGACCTGCCCTGCGAATGAGGTTCTGCCCCGTGTTCCGTCGTACCAAGTCTGAGACAGCTACCACCGTACCTGCCGAGCCCCAGGGCAAGCCGGGCGGCAAGGGCCGTCCCACGCCGAGCCGCAAGGACGCGGAGGCGGCCCGCAAGGCCGCGTTCAAGAAGCCGCGCAACCGCAAGGAGGCCTCGGCGATCCGGCGGGACAAGATGCGCACCGAGCGGGCCAAGATGCAGGCGGCCATGCAGACCGGCGACGACCGCTACCTGCCGGCCGCCGACAAGGGCCCGGTCCGCCGGTACGCCCGGGACTTCGTGGACGCGCGCTACTCGGTGATGGAGTTCGCGCTGCCGATCCTGCTGGTGGTGTCGCTGGTCGGCGTGGTGTTCTCGCCGCAGTTTCCGTGGCTGGCCGGGATGGTGAACCTGCTGTTCCTGTTCATGGTCCTGCTGATCGCGGCCGACTGGTTCCTGCTCACCGGGCGGCTGAAGAAGCAGGTCGCGATCAAGTTCCCGAAGGAGTCGACCAAGGGCATCGGCTTCTACGCGGTCCGGCGGACCATGCAGATGCGCCGCTGGCGGCAGCCGAAGGCCATGGTCAAGCGCGGCGAACGGCCGCACTGAAGGCCGGCGTCCTGAGTCGCGCACCTTCCCAGGGCTTCGCACAGTAGGGTCGGGGTATGGACTTCCGCTATCTGGGCAACAGTGGTCTCAAGGTCAGCGAGATCTCGTACGGCAACTGGCTGACGCACGGCTCACAGGTGGAGAACGAGCAGGCCAAGGCCTGCGTCCGGGCCGCCCTCGAGAGCGGCATCACGACGTTCGACACCGCCGACACCTACGCGAACACCAAGGCCGAGTCGGTGCTCGGCGAGGCGCTGGCGGGCGAGCGTCGCGAGTCGCTGGAGATCTTCACCAAGGTGTACTGGCCGACCGGTCCGTTCGGGCCGAACGACACCGGCCTGTCCCGCAAGCACATCCACGAGTCGGTCAACGCCTCGCTGAAGCGCCTCGGCACCGACTACGTCGACCTCTACCAGGCACACCGGTTCGACACCGAGACGCCGCTCGAGGAGACGATGGAGGCGTTCGCCGACGTCGTCCGGCAGGGCAAGGCGCTGTACATCGGCGTATCGGAGTGGACCGCGGAGCAGCTGCAGGAGGGCCACCGGCTGGCCCGCGAGCTGCGGATCCCGTTCGTCTCGAACCAGCCGCAGTACAGCATGCTCTGGCGGGTCATCGAGGGCGAGGTCGTACCGGCCTCGGAGGAGCTCGGCATCGGTCAGGTGGTGTTCTCGCCGATCGCGCAGGGCGTGCTCACCGGTAAGTACCTGCCGGGGCAGCAGCCGCCGGAGGGTTCGCGGGCGACCGACGCGAACGGCGCCAACATGATCAAGCGGTTCCTCAACGACGACGTGCTCACTCGCGTCCAGGAGCTGAAGCCGATCGCCGACGAGGCCGGGCTGTCGCTGTCGCAGCTGGCGATCGCCTGGGTCCTGCAGAACCAGAACGTCTCCTCGGCCATCATCGGCGCCTCCCGGCCCGAGCAGGTCACGGAGAACGTGAAGGCCTCCGGCGTGAAGCTGGAGGACGGTCTGCTGAAGCGGATCGACGAGGTGCTCGGCCACATCGTCGAGAAGGATCCGGCGAAGACCGCGCAGAACGCCCCGCAGAAGCGGCCGAACTCGTGAGCTGGAGCTGGCGGTTCGAGACCGCGACCGGCGCCCTCGTGGACCCGGGTGAGGTCGGCGGCGCGGAGTTCTCGGCGCAGGGCGACGCCGAGAGCTGGCTGGGTGAAGTCTGGCGGGACCTGGCCGAGCGTGGCGTCGGACAGGTGTTCCTGCTGGAGGACGGCCGTGAGGTGTACGGCCCGATGAGTCTCTCCTCGGCAGAGTAGAGTTCGGTCGAACCACACGCCTGCGTCACAGGGAAGCCGGTCCAAGTCCGGCGCTGACCCGCAACCGTAGGCCGCCTCCGGGACCCCGGAGGCGGCAAGCCGGAACACTGTGACACAGGCAGTCAGGCTCAACGACCCGCCGTGGTCCGCGGGTGGAGCCCCTACCCTGCCGGTGCAGGCGGGACCTCCTCCACCGGGCTGCGGCCCGACCGAGGAACAACCATGACTGCA
>DASSDE010000087.1:0-6776 GCA_035697365.1 Kribbella sp.
GTCAAAGAAATCTGCACAGTGTGAACACCCGTGCGAGCAAAGGAGCTGCAGAATGGGTTCACTCGATCTCTCCGGCCGTAAGGCCCTGGTCACCGGTGGCGCGCAAGGGCTCGGTGAGGGCATGGCGAGAGCCCTCGCGGCAGCCGGCGCCAAAGTCGTGATCAGCGACATCCAGAAAGACGCCGGCGCAGCGATCGCCGACGCGCTCGATCAGGAGTACGGCGGCGGTCACGGCTTCGTCGCGCACGACATCACCGACGACGGCGACTGGGAGAACGCGGTGGTCGCCGCCAACGACATCCTCGGCGGCCTGGACATCCTGGTGAACAACGCCGGGGTGGAGATCACCAGTCTGCTCACCGAGGTCACGGCGGACCAGATCCGCAAGATGCTCGAGGTCAACGTGCTCGGCACCACACTCGGCGTCAAGTGGGGCCTGCGCACGATGCGTCCGGACGGCCTCGCCGGTCAGGGCGGCACGATCATCAACGTCGCCTCGGTCGCGGCCACGATCGCTTTCCCGGGTATCGCGGTGTACTCCGCGACCAAGTCCGCGGTCGACCGGCTCACCCGGGTTGCCGCGATGGAGTCCGGCAAGCTCGGGTACGGCGTCCGCGTCAACTGCATCTACCCCGGCCTGGTGCCGACCGCGATGGGCGCCGGCCTGGCGAACGACGTCGCGCAGCTCGGACTGTTCGAGTCACCGGAGGCCGCGGTCGCCGCGGTGGTCGGCCTGACTCCGGCCGGACGGCTCGGCGAGGTCGCGGACATGGCCGACGCGGTCGTCTTCCTGGCCTCGGACGAGGCCCGCTTCATCACCGGCATCGGCCTGCCCGTCGACGGCGGAATGGGGATGTGATGGCTACCAAACCTGTTGTCGTGTATGGCGCCTCCGGCTACACCGGCCGGTTGGTGTGCGAGTACTTGCGGCACTACCACCTGCCGTTCGTCGCGGCCGGGCGTAGTGAGGAGAAGCTCAAGGCGTCGATGGACTCCAACGTCCCCGGCATCGAGACAGCCGACTACGAGATCGCTGCTGTCGACCATGACGTCGCTGCACTGACAGAACTGTTCACGGGCGCCTCCGTGGTTCTCAACACGGTCGGCCCGTTCAGTGAGCTCGGCCCTGCCGCGGTAGAAGCCGCTCTGGCAGCAGGTGCGCACTACACGGACACGTCCGGCGAGCAGGACTGGCTGATCACCTGCGACGAGAAGTACGGCGCCCAGTTCGCAGAGGCCGGGCTGCTGCTCGCACCCGGTGTTGCGCAGATGTACACCACTGGCGAGATCGCTGCGCAGCTCTGCCTGGAAGAGCCCGGTCTGGACACGCTGGACATCGCAGTGTTCTGGGGCGGTAGTCCGACGATCGCCTCCACCCGCACGATTCTGGTGAACGCTGCGACGTCGAAGGCGCACTACCTCGAACAGAACGCGTACGTGGAGTTCCCGGAGCAGGGGCTCGTACCACTCGTCGTACCGGGGCAACACGAGCTGGCGCTGTCACTGCCCTGGGGCGGTACGTCGCACCCAGTGTGGTTCAAACGGGATCCACGGGTCGCGAACTGCAAGGCACAGGGTGGTGTGTTCAACGCGGCGCTGATGAACGGCGTACCGCAGATCGTTGCGGCCGCACTGGAGGCCACGAAGGACATGGCTCCTGACGAGCGCAACGTGGCGCTCACCGAGACGGCCCGGCAGGTGATGAGCCAGATGCCGCCACGGGAGAACCCACGCGTCAACAAGTCGCTGGACTCGGTGCACGCGTCCGGACCGCTCGGGCGGGCGCACTGCGTCATCCACGGCAACAGCAACTACCAGCAGACCGGTCTGCTCCAGGCGTACGCGGCGTACTCGCTGCTGCAGACGCCACCGAAGCGGGTCGGTTTCGCCAGCGGCTGCCAGGCGTTCGGGCACCGCGAGCTGCTCGGCGTGCTGCGGAGCTTCGGGCTGGTGTCCGAACCGCAGCTCACGGTGCAGCGGTAGGAGCTAGCCGTGCGACTGGTCGACTACCTGGACAAGGGCGCGTCGCTCGCGCCGGACGCCGCCTGCCTCACCACGGACGGCGAGACGCTGACGTACGCCGACGTACAGCAGCTCTCGTACGTCATCGCGGGTGCGCTGGCGGCGACCGGCGTACAGCCTGGTGGGAAGGTCGCCATCCTGTCCGCGAACGACCCGGTGGCGTTCAGTTGCGTGTTCGGGATCAGCCGGGCCGGTGCGGTCTGGTGCCCGATCAACCCGCGCAACGAGGCCGCTGAGAACCGGGAGCTGCTCGACCAGTTCGACTGCGAGGTACTGATCTACCAGGCGGCGTTCGCGCCGCTGGTGGACCGCATTCGGGACTCACTGCCGAAGGTGCACACGTTCGTGTGCCTCGACGGGGAGCCCAGCTCCGGCCCAGACCCCCACCCCAGTGGCCGGAGCACTGTCGGCTGGGACACGTTCAGCGGGGGCGCGTCCCAGCCGGCACCAGACCTGACGGCACCCGACGACCTGGCGATGATCGTCGGTACGGGCGGTACGACCGGACGTCCGAAAGGGGTGATGCTTGCCAACAGCAACCTCGAGACGATGACCGCGCTGACGCTGATGGGGTACCCGTTCGGCGAGCGGCCGGTCTACCTGGCGCTGGCACCGCTGACGCACGCCGCGGGCGTGCTGTGCTTCCCGGTGCTCGCGTCCGGCGGCGAGATCGTGATCATGCGCACTCCCGACGTCCACGCCTTCCTGGAACTGATACCGCGACACGGGGTGACGCACACGTTCTTGCCGCCGACGCTGATCTACATGGCGCTGGCGGCACCGGAGCTCGACTCCACGGACCTGTCGTCGTTGCGGTGTTTCTGGTACGGCGCCGCACCGATGTCGGTCGCCCGGCTCGAGGAGGCACTGCGGCGGATCGGGCCGGTGATGGCCCAGCTGTTCGGCCAGACCGAGGCGCCGATGATGATCTCGATGCTCCCGCCGGCCGCGCACTTCGATGCCGCGGGCAACCTTGCCAGGGGACGGCTGTCATCCGCGGGACGGCCGTCCCCGCTGGTCACGGTGGCGATCATGGGCGCGGACGGCACGCTGCTGCCGCACGGCGAGCGCGGTGAGATCGTGGTCCGCGGATCCCTGGTGATGAAGGGCTACTACCGGGACCCGGACGCGACGGCGGCCGCGTCGGCGTACGGCTGGCACCACACCGGTGACATCGGGTACCTGGACGACGACAACTACCTGTACATCGTCGACCGGGCGAAGGACATGATCATCACCGGCGGTTTCAACGTGTACTCCACCGAGGTCGAGCAGGCGTTGATGGCGCACGCCGACGTCCGGGACTGTGCGGTGATCGGCCTGCCCGACGAGAAGTGGGGCGAGCGGGTGGTGGCCGTCGTCCAGCTTCAGGACGGCAGCACGGTCGAGCCGGACGAGCTGATCGCGTTCGCGAAGACGCGGATCGGCAGCGTGAAGGCGCCGAAGGAAGTACTCGTCTGGCCCGACCTGCCACGTTCCAAGGTGGGCAAGGTGGTGAAGCCGGACATCAAGGCGCGATTAGCTCGATGATGCGGCCGCGGAGGACGCCACCACGATCGACGCGGTAATGGCGGCCTGCATCTCGCTGACCGCCTTCTTGACGGCGTCCGCGGCCCAGTCCGAGTCGGCGATCTCCTTCGCGCGCCGCTTCAGCGCCCGCTTGTCCACCGCGTCCGTGATCACCTTCGGTACGACGTTGAGTGCGCTCAGCAGGGCGATCAGCGCGGCGGTCAGCTGGTCCGGCATCAGCCCCTGGTTGAGCACCCCCTCCAGCTTGGTGCGCACCTCCAGTTCGTGCCGGGCATCCTTGGCCGGCCAGCGCGTCACGGGGAACAGCCCGAGCACCTTGCCCTGGTCCGCCTCCAGCACACCGCGCTCCGCGAGCCGCACCAGCAGCTGGTCGCGCAACCGCTTCGACAAAGCGCCGATCTGGTTCTTCGGCTTCTTGCCCGGCTTGCCGACCACGTACGCGAGCCGTTCGTCCAGGATCGGGTCCCCGGTCGGGGTCCCGTCCAGCACCTGCAGGCGGCCCTTGCCGTCGCTCGTGATGTCGAGTCTCCCGGCCAGCGTCAGCTCGATCAGCACCGCACCGGCCAGCGCGTAGTCCAGGCCCGGCGACCCGGTGAGCGGCTTGCCGGTTGCGTCGTCGTACAGGAGTAGCAGCAGGTCCTCGGCGATCAACATGACTCCAACCTAGGCAGAACCGGCAGCCGGGCACATCCGCCGCGCGGCCTATCTCACAGGTCCACCCCGATGCGGATCGAGTAAGGTAAGCCTTAGCTAACTCCGCCCGCGTGAAAGCAGATCCGCCATGACCAGAGCACTGCCCGAGCCGACGTACCGGCGACTCGTCCCCGGCCTCGGCACCCTCAGCCTCCGGCCTCTCGACCTCGGCACGGACGTCAGCACCCTGCACAGTTGGGTCACTCAGCCGTACGCGCAGTACTGGGGTCTCCTGGACTCGACGATCGCCGACGTCCACGCGGAGTATCTGCGGATCGGCTCGACGGCGCATCACCGCGCGTTCCTCGGCGAGCACGACGGGCGGCCGGCGTTCCTGATGGAGCGGTACGAGCCGGCGGGCGACGTGGTCGGCCAGGTGTACGACGTGGCGCCGGGCGATGTCGGGATACACGTCCTGGTCGGTCCGCCGATAGCACCGCTGCCCGGGTTCACGGGTGCAGTGTTCGAGACGATCATGGACAGTCTGTTCGCCGATCCACTGGTGGACCGCGTGGTGGTCGAGCCCGACATACGGAACCTGAAGATCCAGGCGCTGAACGCGCGGATGGGCTTCCGCAAGCACAGCATCGTGACATTGCCGGACAAGCAGGCGTGGCTGAGTTTCTGCACCCGCGACCAGTACGCGGACGCGCTGCGGATGAACGAGGCGGGCTGATGGAGACCTGGGCAGTGGTCAACGAGGCGCTGGTGCGTAAGGCGCTGGCGGAGTTCAGCCATGAGCGCATCCTCACCCCTGTTGCTGATGGCAACAGGTATTCCGTTGGGCGGTATCGCTTCACGGCGCGGCGTTATCCCTTGAATCATTGGGACATCTCTTCGGTGGTACGGGACGACAGCCGTCCGGTCGACGCGTTGGACTTCATCACCGAGTTCCATCAGCAGCTCGGGATCGGGCGCGAGATGCTGCCCGTTTATCTGGAGGAGATCAGCAGCACGCTGGCGTCCGCGGCGTACAAGTTGTCGAAACCGGACCTGACTGCGGCGGAGCTGGTCGACGCGGACTTCCAGACGATCGAGGCCGCGATGACCGAGGGGCATCCGTGCTTCGTCGCGAACAACGGGCGGCTCGGATTCGGACTCACGGACTATCTCGCCTATGCGCCGGAGACCGGTGCGGGAGTGAAGTTGACGTGGATCGCGACGCGGCGGGATCGGACGACCGTGTCCTGCAGCTCGTCGCTGACCTTCGACGAGTGGCAGCGGTCGGAGCTGGGCGAAGACGTGCTGGCCCGGTTCGCTGCGCTCGCCGATCCGGCTGAATACGTATACATGCCCGTCCATCCTTGGCAGTGGGACAACAAGACCTCGATCACGTTCGCCGCGGACATCGCGCAGCGGCACATCGTGCACCTCGGGTCGACGGACGACATCTACCAGCCGCAGCAGTCGATCCGGACGTTCTTCAACCGGTCGGCGCCGGCCCGGTGTTATGTGAAGACGGCCTTGTCGGTGCTGAACATGGGGTTCATGCGGGGGCTGTCGCCTGCATACATGGCCGCGACGCCGGCGATCAACGACTGGGTGCATTCGATGGTCTCGAACGACCTTGTCCTGAAGCGGTACGGGTTCACCGTCCTTCGCGAGATCGCGGCAGTCGGCTATCACAACCGGTACTACGAGAACGCGACGGACAAGACGTCGCCGTACCGGAAGATGCTGTCCGCACTCTGGCGCGAGAGCCCGGTACCGGCACTCGAACCGGGCGAGCGGCTCGCGACGATGGCGTCGCTGCTGCACGTCGACCGGCACGGCGCTTCGCTGGCGGCTGCCCTCGTCCGCACATCCGGGCTGGCGCCGGCTGACTGGGTCCGTGCGTACGTCGACGCGTATCTGATCCCGTTGCTGCACAGCTTCTACGCGTACGAGCTGGTCTTCATGCCGCACGGGGAGAACCTCATCCTCGTACTGCGCGACGCGATCCCGATCCGGGTCATCATGAAGGACATCGCGGAGGAGATCGCCGTACTGAGTCCGTCGACGCCCGTACCGGTCGAGGCGGAGCGAGTGCGGGCCGACGTACCGGACGACGAGAAACTGCTGTCGATCTTCACGGACGTCTTCGACTGCATCTTCCGGTTCCTCGCACCGCTGCTGGATCGGGAGGAGCTGCTGAGCGTCGACGACTTCTGGTCGGTGGTGGCGTCGTCGATCCGCGACTACCAGTCCGCGACACCCGAGCTGGCCGAGGCGTTCGCGAAGTACGACATCTTCGCCCCGTCGTTCGCCCTCTCCTGCCCGAACCGCCTCCAACTGCGCAACAACCAGCAAATGGTCGACCTCACCGACGTAGCCGGCTCCCTCCAATACGCCGGCACCCTCAACAACCCCCTCGCCCCACACCACCCAGCAGCTGAACCCGACGCCTAAGACAGAAACTGAACGCACAGCGGCGCGAAGTGCGCGGCGCGGGATAGGCGTGGGATGCGCGGCGTGGGTGGGCGTGGCGTGGGGTGGGCGTGGGGACAGGTGCTGTGGGGTGGCGGTTGGTTGGGGTGGCTGTGTATAACTTT